>JAAZLU010000084.1 GCA_012799165.1 Clostridiales bacterium | reverse complement strand
TGATCACAAAAATTAAAATCAAAGAAAAAGGACCGCCGATGCAAAAATTTGCATCGGCGGTCCTGTCGAAATCTGGTGGGCTATACAGGATTCGAACCTGTGACCTCCTGCACGTCAAGCAGGCGCTCTAACCAGCTGAGCTAATATCCCGAAGTGCAAGAAATATAATACAATATCTTCCCTTAAAAAGCAAGGCCATTTTATTTGCAGCTCAAATCGCCATCCGGAAGATAGCCTTTGCTTTTGTAATAATAAAGCGTTAAACTTGATTAGACTTATTAAAATGAGCCCAGAAGCGAAGATTCAGGAAAACACAGATATGACAAGCAAAGAAACTCAAAATATCAGCACATACGATAACGAAGAAATTCTCATATTTGCGATTACCCTCGGAAAGCGAATGCTCCAAGCCGGAGCCGAGACTTACCGCGTCGAAGACAGCGTCTCTAGAGTCCTGAAATCTCAAGATGCCCGCCATGTGGATGTATTCGTCATACCCACGGCCGTTTTCATATCCTGCGAGATAAACGGCGAAAAGATGAACATATTCGAGCGGATTAAAGAAACGAATATCGACCTGGAACGCTTTCAGGCCTTGAATCAAATTTCCCGCGATTTCAGCTCCGGGGTTTACGGTCTGGAGAAAGCAAAGGAAGAGCTGGACAAAATATCGGATACCCCTAAATTTAATATGTTCTGGTCCTGGCTCGGCGCCTGCGCAGGCGGAGGCTTCTTCATCTTTTTGTTCGACGGAGGCATCGTGGAGTTTGTCGTTTCCTTCTTAGCCTCGGGCTTTACCGTCCTGTGCTTTAATGCCCTTTCCAGACTCGGCTTTAGCTTCTTCATTAAAAATGTCATAGGAGGATTTATAGCAGGACTACTGGGATACAGCTTTGTAAAACTCGCCGGGATAATCGGCTTGAACTGCGACATAAACCTCGTCATTATAGGCCCCCTTATGACTCTGGTCCCGGGAGTAGCGATAACGACGGGGATAAGAGATATAATATCGGGAGACCTGGTGGCGGGAAATGCAAAGATTATGGAAGCTGTATTTGTAGCCATAGGTCTCGCTTTCGGCGTCGGCATCTTATTGAGGATGGTGGTCTGATGGATATGATATTTAAACTGATTGCCGGATTTTTCTGCGCTGCGGGCTTTTCAGTCATGTTCAATATGCCCAGAAAGCTGATTGCTTGCGCCGGAGTAAGCGGCGTGGCTGCTATTCTCCCCTACCTGCTGATAATTCAGAGCGGAGGCGGGCTGATAGTGGCCGCTATCGCAGGCTCCATCGCGGTCGGCCTGACGGCGGAATTTTTCGCGGCCCGCACAAAAAATCCTTCGAGCCTCTTTACCATACCCGGCATAATTCCCTTGGTTCCCGGATATTCACTCTACTACGCCATGCTCTATCTGGTTCAAAACGATGTAGATCTTGCGGCGCAAAAGGGTGCAGAAGCAGCAATTACAGCAATCTCCATAGCCTGCGGCATAGCCGTTTCCATGTCTTTGAAGCGCGAATTTACAGCGCTCAAAGAAAGAAATGCATTGAAAAGGCAGCGCTGAAATTTCGACGCCGCCTTTATCTGATTATTTAAAAAAATCTTTTCGCTTCCTCTGAAATCTTAGACACTACGCGCCGAATATCTTGCTTCCGTCTATGTCGGATAATTTCTTGCAGCCCGTCATTGTCATGACATATTTGAGTTCCGCTTCAATTTTATCGAGATAAAGCTTTAAGCCGGCTTCATCGTCTCCGAAGAGCGCAGTTGCGACAGGCCTTCCTATAAGCACAAAGTCCGCGCCCAAAGCGATAGCCCTAAAGACATCCAAGCCAGACCTTATACCACCGTCGATTATCACCTTTATCCTTCCCGCAACCTGCTTCACTATGCCCGGCAAAACCTCGCAGGTGGACGGAAGACCGCCCAAGACCCTTCCTCCGTGATTCGATACGACGATGGCGGCAGCTCCAGCTTCTATCGCCTTTTCCGCAGCCACTGGGGTCATTATTCCCTTTATTATGAAGGGCTTTCCCGCATAGTCGATTATTTCCCTAAGCTCCTCCACGGTCTTGGAGCCCGCATCCAAATTGTATTGCTTTAAAAAGGGAAGTCCCGCCCCGTCTATATCCATGGCTATTGCCGGTGCCCCGTATTTAATTGCGAGCTCTATCCTTTCGTAGACCGCCTGCTTGTGCCAGGGCTTTATGGTCGGCACGGCAAATCCTCCTATTTCCGGCATAGCCTCGAGCATGCCCTTGAAGATATCGAAATTACCGTTATCCCCGACAAATCCCATTATGCCGTTGTTAAAACAAGCCTTTACCAAAGCCTGACTGTAACTAGGATCGCTGTGCTTATCGCCGTAATGAAGCCTCATGCCGGCCAAGGGAGCGGCCATTACCGGCATTTTGAGCTTTTTCCCGAAAAACTCGCACTCGCAGTCGGGCTCTTCGTTACCGCATATAGTGTCCATGTTAACGCAGATTTCCTGCCACTTTTGATAATTGCGGTTCGCAACATTTCCGGGAGGCTTGCAGCCGGGTCCCGGCATGTTGTTTCCGCAGGCCCTGCCGTCGCATACATAACAAGCCTTACATATAGGCCCCATCTGCGGCCTGGCTTTATCCATAAGTTCCTTGTAAGTCATTTTATACTCGCGCGATGTATTCGAAATATAAATACATCAAATCTCCTTTCCACAAGCTCTGTTCGTTTTTATAACTACAACGACACTACACGGTCGGTTCACGCATCTCCTCTTCGCTCATCCCTTCAAAGTACCTCGGCAGATCGTAGGGAGAATAGATACCCTTCTCCGTGACCACCCCGCTCACCAGATGAGGCGGCGTTATATCGAAACTCGGATAGTAACCCTTTACACCCTCCGCCGCAATGCGGGTTCCCATGGACTGAAGCACGAATTCCGGGTCGCGCATCTCCACATGGACGGTATCTATCCTCGGATGGTCCACATCGGGCTTTCCGCTCACAAAATACGGAATTCCGTGATACTTCGCCGCTATCGCGATCTGATATGTTCCGACTTTATTCACAACATGACCGTCGACCGAAATCGCATCGGCAGCGCTCGTAAACACATCTATGCCCTCCTTCTGCATGACGAAGGCCGGCATATTATCGCTAATAACAGTTACATCGAAGTCCATGTCCTTTGCAACAGTCGCCGTAAGCCTTGCGCCCTGATAATAGGGCCTGGTCTCCGGACAAAATATTTTCACATCCATGTTGCGTTCTTTTATTTCCCGGAGCATCGCGCCCAGTATAGTCTCGGCGAAACACTGGGTCATCACCTTACCCTTATCGGGAATCATGTCGACGAGATACTCGGCGACGTTCGCAATCCTGGCATATCTGCGATTATTGATGGCAATCGCCTCCTCGAATATAGCTTCGGTGGCACTCTCCCCGCGCTCTATGGCGGCCACGCCCGCCGCAAGACACTTAGCGCAGATATTTTCTTGGCGCTTTTTAGTCGTAGGGCGAGCCGAGGATATGGTCTTCGCAGCCTTCTTAAGATACCTCTTCTGTTCGGAAGCCTTCATGTCTCTACATTCATGAGCCGCCAAGGTCATCCCCATCGGTCCGGCAAGATAGGGCCCGCAGGACTGGGTAACCATATCCGTTATGGCTTTTGCGACCTCCTCGTGCCTTTCACAGATTACGAATTTTACCTCGGGATATATTCTCCTATCGAGGATGCGAACTTTTCCGTCCTCGTACCAGGCTATGTTTTCGAATTGAAGCATGAAGGCCATACCCCTGTCCCATCTCTCGTTTGTCATCCAAGCAACCTCCCGCAGCAGCGTTCAAACTCAGCAGTAACTTTCTCCTCGTCTATGGTAAGGAATTCACCGTTTTTATATAATATCCGGCCGTCCGCCATTGTCATGAGAACGTCCGAGCCCTGCGCGCTGTAGCAGAGAAGCGCGGGGATGTCCAAAGCAGGCCTCATGTGAAGCGCATTCATGTTCAGAGCTACTATATCTGCCCTTGCTCCGACTTCGAGCCTGCCGCAGTCCGGTCTTCCCATAGCCTTCGCACCGTTAATCGTCGCCATATCCAGCACGGCGGCGGGACTTACAGCCGAAGGCTCCCTGCCGTCTCCCTTGTGAATGAGCGCAGCCAGATGCATCTCCTCAAACATATTCAGATTGTTGTTGCTGGCGCATCCGTCGGTACCCAGAGCCACATTGACTCCCATATCCAACATCTTTTTTACAGGCGCAAAACCGCTCGCAAGCTTCATATTGCTGGATGGGCAATGGGCTACCGTAACCCCCTTCTCTCTTGCAATTTCAATGTCGGAATCCGTAAGCCACACTCCGTGAGCGGCGCAGACGGGATTGTCCAAAGCTCCGCTTCGCTCGAAATACTCCATGGGAGTGCAGCCGTGCCTTTCGATGCACTCGAGCTGCTCTTTTTCGGTCTCCGAAATGTGAATCTGTATTCTAGCACCCAGTTCCCGGGCAATTTCAAGATAGGGACCGAGAGTCTTTTCTGTGGACAAATACTCGGAATGAACGCAGAAGTCCGACAATATCCGCCCCTCTCCCCTTGCGTCTATTGCGCGATGATATTCCGCCGCCTTAAGTATGCGATCGCATTCGTGAGCTTCCAGCGTAGGGTCGCCGCAGATGAGCGGCAAGCTGCAGATATTGGCCTTTATGCCGCAATCCTCTATTGCCTCGGTTTCCTCGAGGGTAAAGGAATACATATCCGCAAAGCAGGTCGTTCCGCAGGCGAGCATCTCCATAACCGCATAGAGCGTTCCCCATCTTATATCATCGGCAATCATCCTATCCTCGATAGGAATAATTTTACCGAAGAGCCAATCCTGAAGTGGCAACTCGCTGCCGACCCCGCGCAAAAGGGTCATCGCAGCATGCCCGTGGGCATTTACAAGCCCGGGCATCAGGAGCGCTCCTCCCATCCTCTTTTCGGTCGAATACCCCTTCTTTGGCCTGTCTTTACCTATATAGTCGATATAAGCCCCCTCCACTCCCAAAAACCCGTCCATGACGCTGTAAACGCCCTCTGAGCGCAGGAGCAAACGGCAGTCTGTAAATAGTATGCTCAAATCTATTCCTCCTTCCTCTGCGGAAGATTTTTAATCAAGTTCGAAAAGTATTTTTCGAGGAGCGGAGCAGCCTTCCTTGCCGCTTCGTTAACTTCCTCACCCGAAAGTTTTTCCTCGAGCACTCCCGCAGCCATATTGGTCATGAGCGAAAGTCCGAGTACCGGAATCCCGCAATGAGCCGCCGTAAGAGCCTCAGTAACGGTCGACATGCCCGCGGCGTCTCCGCCTAAAATCCTCGCCGCCCTAATCTCGGCGGGGGTTTCAAATTGAGGGCCGGTAAAGAAGAAGTATACTCCTTCGTGCACCCTAAGTCCGCTGCCGTCGGCGCAATCGAGGGCAATCTTCCTGAGCGACTTAGAATACATATCGCCGATATCGAAAAATCTCTCCCCAAACTCCGGGATATTCGCTCCCTTCATAGGCGAAGCTCCGGTTAGTTTAATGTGATCCTTTATTATCATCAGGTCGCCGACATCATAGCTCTCGTTGATCGCTCCGGCGGCATTCGTAAGTACCAGAATCTCTATACCGAGAATCTT
This sequence comes from Clostridiales bacterium, assembly GCA_012799165.1. Lineage (GTDB taxonomy): Bacteria > Bacillota > Clostridia > Peptostreptococcales > Anaerovoracaceae > RUG11894. Next base: position 1,929 of record JAAZLU010000084.1, on the reverse strand, counting down.
CATCACCCTCACGGGCAATGCCAGCTGTTCGAAGCTGTAACCCTCGTAGCTGTGGAAGCGCCCGGACATGCAGACGACCTTGCGGCCTTCAGCAAAACCGAAAATGAGCCTCCCGTCGTGGCCCGGAGCAGTGCTCACCAGAAAGTTCGGTATTTCCTTGTAGGGAATCTCCGCGACCTTTTCGATGCTGCTCGCATAGCCTCCGAGGCCGCTTCCCAGAATCAGTCCCATCTCGGGTTCAAATCCCCCGGATTCGGCTTTTATAAAATCCGCAATCTTTTTATAATATGCGTAGTCGTAATTCATAGCTTCCTCCCTTAAATAAGAGCCGGGAGGCTCAGGCCTGCCGACTCTTTTTTCTACATAATATCCTGCACAACTTCCTTAGGCGGGCGATCGAGCTGCTCGGGGCGACTTATCAAAGATCGCATCCGCTTCATTACGCTCGCATAGTAGAAGCCGTCGATTATGCGCTCATCCGCAGTCCACTTATAGTCAATATATTTTTTATGAACCAACTTGCCCTCTCTATCTAGTTCAGATTTGGTATATTTATGCCCTAAAGCACAGAAGGCCGGAATGTTCCCAAACTCGTACAAATGGTGATAAATCGGAGGAATTCCGAGGCTTCCCATCGAGGTTAAAAACATTGACCCATGGAAGGGGCTTAGCTTGAGAAGCGCAGCAGGCAAGAGACCGAAATAATCAAGGATACTGGCGAAGCGCACTATAAACTTGAATACAAGTCCGGGAACAAGGTTCAGTAAGCGCGTAGCAGTATCTATGTCGCTGTCGTCTTCAGCATTTTTTATCGCTCCGATTGCCTCCTCAAAGCGCCTGTACACATCCTCCACCGTATCCGTGTGTAAAAACTCCATCTTCACTATGGTCTCGGGAGCTTCTCTCGTCATCTCCCTCTTTACAGCCATACATATCTCTATATTGAAGCGATTATATACCTTCTGACCCGACACGAATCTGTTGAGGGCCGGAAGCTCCGCGATGCAGCGAACATATGCGGCGAGAAGTATATGGGTTATACCGAAACGCTTAAATCCTTCCTTGCGCTTGCGCCTTATAAAATCCTCCGTAACGGAAATTTCAATGCTGTCATTTATCAAGTTGCTGGAAACCTGTCTGCCGGGCATGAAGTACGGCATGCATTTAAACAGCGGATCGAGGGTACGCAAAAAGCGTCCGTCCAGGCGATCTCCCCAACACAGGCGGTAGCTTTCACCCTCTCTAGGAGGCGGAAGCCTCCGGGCAGACAAAATAACGCATAGTATGCTCAGCACTATGGAAATGTCCGATATAAAATTCCATTCCGGGAAACGTCTGTCAAAGTGGAACAAGCCTAGAGTTTTTGAGTCCAAAAGCAGCGCGCCGAAAACCGCAAGGAAATATACCGTTACGATGAATTTGCTGTTAATCCTTCCAGAAAAGGTCAGGAAATAGATTCCTGCAAAGGCTAAACTCACTATCACGCAGAGCGTCGTCATAAATATTCCGTCCACGCAGCCAATGGCGGTGAGCCCCAGATATAGAACGAGCACCACTACCGGCACGATCGTAATGTAGAATTGTCGCTCTCCGCGAAGCGGAAGCCTTATGGCAATAAAAAGATTTGCTATGATCGGCAGGATTGCTCCGAAAATCAGGAAGAAGAAGCCGGTCCTTCCGCTTTGCACAATGTAGGCGATCCTGGTTCCGGTCGAGATCAGACTCAACAGTGCAGCGAGCCAAACAAAAATATTCTTCCTTGTAGCTACATATGTCGTAATATCTCTCATGCAGCGATTATACCACATCCAAGATAAAAATGTGGTACAACATTTCCCACCTACGGATTGGGAAACCGCAGGAAATGTTATATCACAACCAAGGCTGCAAAGGTGATACAACATTTCCCACCTACGGATTGGGAAACCG
>JAAZLU010000083.1 GCA_012799165.1 Clostridiales bacterium | reverse complement strand
CCTGACGCGCAATTCCGTAAAGTATGGGAAAGTCCAGCTGAGCGTCGCTCGCCTCAAGGTCCATAAAGAGCTCGTAGACTTCGTCTACGACTTCCTTGATACGGGCATCCTTCCTGTCTATCTTGTTTATGAGCAGTATGGGGTTCAGGTTCTGTTCGAGGGATTTTTGCAGCACGAAGCGGGTCTGCGGCATGGGTCCCTCCGCCGAATCAACCAGGAGGATTACAGTATCGACAGTCTTAATTATCCTCTCCACCTCGGACGAAAAATCCGCGTGGCCCGGCGTATCCACAATGTTTATCTTGTAGCCGTCATGCATCACCGAGCAATTCTTGGCGTATATGGTTATGCCCCTCTCCCGCTCGATATCGTCGGAGTCCATGGTCTGCGCAAGCATCTCCTCGTTTTCTCTGAAAACTCCGCTCTGAGCCAAGAATGCATCGACTAGCGTCGATTTTCCGGCATCCACGTGAGCTATAACAGCTATGTTTATTATCTTCTTCTTGGTCATCCTCAATATTCTCCCGTCAGCCGCTATATTTTATCACAGCCATCCACTTTTATGTTAAAATCATTGCATTGAGAGGTTTTATTTATGTTGAGAACCATAGCTACCCTGCTTTATGTAGGCTACCTGATGATCGTGAATATTCCCTTAGTGCTCTACTGGAAGTTCAGCCAAAAGATCGGCCTGCGCCAGAAATTTCAAGGACCTCAGACGGTCGTGAACATCTGGGCGAGGCGCATGCTTAGACTTGCAGGCGTTCAGCTCGAAAGAAGCGGCGAAGAGAATATCGTAACTCGCCCCGCCCTGTGGGTGGGCAATCATCAGGGAATAGTCGACACAATCCTGATACTTTCGGAGCTCGGCCCTCTAAAGAGCATCGTAGCGAAGAAAGAGGTCGAAAAATTCCCGGTAGCAAATACTTGGATGCGCTGCTTCGACTGCATATTCATGGATAGAGGTAATCCCAGAGAGACTCTCAAATCCATTCGGAAGGCGCAGAAGCTGTTGGAAAACGGCAAGTCCGTGGTGATATTCCCGGAAGGCACGAGGAGCCGAGGACCCGAAATGCTCCCGTTCAAGCCAGGAGCTTTTCGTTGCGCTATGAAAGCGAAAGTAGCCGTAGTGCCTTTCGTCATAGATGAAAGTTACAATGTTTTCGAGGCAAACGGGCGCTTCAAGAAGGCGAAGGTAAAGTTAAGTATACTTCCGGCAATAGAAACCGTCGACTACCCGAACATGAATACCTACGATTTCTCCGCAATGGTGCAGCAACAGATTCAAGACGAGCTGTATAGGCTGCGGGGAGGTTGCGAGGGAGAGCGAAAAGTTTGGACTAAGCAGGACTACGAATAATCACTTAAGACATCCGAGGAGGAACTTATGCTTTACGGACACGAAAAGGAACCCTTTCTTCATCTGCCGACGCCTCTGGAGAGGCTGGATACTCTATCCGAAAAGCTCGGCATAAATCTCTATATAAAGAGAGACGATCTTACCGGCCTTGGTACCGGCGGAAATAAACTCAGGAAACTGGAATATTTCATCAAGGACGCGCTCAATAAGAAGGCGACGGCATTGGTGACGGTCGGAGGACCTCAGACGAACCACGGGAGGCTCACCGCGGCGGTCGCCGCAAAGTACGGCATGCGCTGCACTATAGTCGCCGTCGGCGAATACCCCGGAGAGATTTCCGCAAACATTCTGCTGGATCGGATAATGGGCTGCACGGTGTATCTGGTGCAGAAGGACGGCGACGCCTCGGAAGGCGAGCTCTCGGAAAGAGCCGTCAGGGAGACGATGGCCGGATACGAAGCTGCGGGCGAGAGGCCTTATTTCGTCCCGCTGGGAGGTTCAAACGAATTGGGCGCTCTGGGCTACTGCGAATGCGCTATGGAAATCGATGAGCAGTGCAGGAATATGGGCATAGACGATGGACGCATAGTCGTCACATCGGGGAGCATGGGCACTTATATAGGCTGCTTTATCGGCCTTAGACATGTGGGCTCTAAGCTCGGTCTGCTGGGTGTGTGCATATCACCCTCGAGCGACCCCGACCCCGCAGCGAGGGCGAAGAAATATTTCGACCGCTGCAAGGATTATCTCGGACTCGAATTCGATGCTCAAGAAAGCGACTTCAATCTTACGAATGAATACCACTGGGGCGCATACAACAACCCGGTCAAAGAGGTACGCGAGGCGATCTACGAGATGGGAAGAAAAGAAGGTATAATCCTCGACCCATGCTACACAGGCAAGACCTACTATGCGATTGAGCAACTCTGCACCAAGGGTGAAATTAAGGAAGGCGAAAACATCATATTCATACATACGGGAGGCGTCCCGGGGATAAACGGGCCCGTCCACAGACAGGCTATGGAAGAGGAGCTTATGGACGGCCTCATAATAAAGAAACCCGAGAGATAAAAGGGAAGCATATAAAAAGACCGGCATGCCGGTCTTTTTTCTTGCAACTTTGTAGCTCCGTGCCGCGCGATGCGCGCCTATTTATTGCGCATCGAAGACATCTTGCAGGTTCCGTCCAAGATGGAGCCTTCGCGAATTATGAGGTCCTTGGTCTCCAAATCCCCTGTGAACACGCCCGTCGGGGCGAAGTCCATGAGCTTGGTACAATGAACCTTACCCTCGCCCTTTCCGATGAGCCTCAGCTCTTTGCACTTGATGTTACCCTTAAAACTTCCGATCTGCGCGACAATAACGACGGACTCCGAATCTATATCGCCTTCGTAATATCCTTCGATCTGTATGGGCTTTGCTGTCTTGATGTTCCCCTTGAACGTCGTATCGGGGCCAACGGTAGTCTCGATAATATATGAATCCACCGTTATGCTCGCCGCATTTGTACCTTCAGGCATTGTCTATATCTCCTTTATCAAGCGGATGCACATCTGCACATCTTCGTCTAAATTTCGAATTTAGGCTCCCATCTCTGAGAGCCGATGGTGCAGGTAAGAGGAGTCGAACCTCCATGAAATCACTTTCACACGGACCTGAACCGTGCGCGTCTGCCAATTCCGCCATACCTGCAGAACGTATGCCATTTTATAACAAAAAACTTGCGATTGCAAGCAGAAAATATGGCTAGGCTCTGTAAAATGCAAAATGCGAGGCCTTCCGCGGTTTTCAAACCCGCGGAAGGCCTCGCCTAAGGCTCATACCTGCTCGTACTTCGCATTATCCCGGATGTAGTCCATCACCATATTGCCCATTACCATGCACTTTACATAAGGCATTCCGAAGTGCTTTGCATGGCCCGCGTAGTCTTCGGAGCCCGTATTCTCAAGGAAATACGCCTTTATTTCCTCATCGCCTACGCTTATGCCCGCATCCTCGGCCACGGCCTGAAGGACCAGATAATATTTAGCACTTCGCTCGATATCGGACGCATAAAGCTCGAGCAGCTCAGCAGCACCGGAGGCTTCACCGGTAGCCGCTATAAAGTCGTCCAGCTTCATGCCGTTCATATCCGCATAATCCTGATAAAAGCTGAGTATGGAATCTTTCTGGTACTCTAT
>JAAZLU010000082.1 GCA_012799165.1 Clostridiales bacterium | reverse complement strand
ATGTTCATCGTGGATCCGGTCCTGGAAGATGCTGCCAAGGATGAGGCTGTAGAGAATATCAAGGCCATAATCGCAGAGGGCGGCGGAGAAGTTCTGGACACGGATGTATGGGGAATGCGCAGACTCGCTTATCCTATCGAGAAGAAGAACGAAGGCTATTACGTTGTTATGCATTTCAACGGCGAGCCGGAGCTTCCGAAGGAACTTGCAAGACGCATTCGCATTTCCGACAATTACATGAGACATATAATCATCAATCTGGACGAAGAGTAAAGGTGGGAAAGCAATGAATTCTGTTTGTTTAATCGGAAGACTCACTAGGGATCCGGATGTTCGCTACGGTGCCGAGAGCCAGACGGCGGTCGCAAGGTTCAGCATTGCGATAGATCGCGGCAGGGACAGGAGCGGAGAAAAGCAGACCGACTTTCCGAATATAGTGTGCTTCGGAAAGACTGCGGAGCTTGTCGAAAAATATGTGCATAAGGGCAGGCTGGTGGGAATACAGGGTAGAATCCAGACGGGTTCCTATGTGAACAAGGATGGCCAGAAAGTTTACACGACCGATGTCGTGGCGGATAGAGTAGAGTTCCTGGATTGGGGCGATCGCAGCGAAGGCGGAGGCGGAGGCGGAAGAGACAGATCGGAGGAAAAGGACTTCGACGATGTCCCCGCAGGCTTCTCCAAGCTCACGGACGACGACATCCCCTTCTAGGAATCGATAGGAGGAAACATGGATAGAGAAAGCAGACCGAGGAGGAGTTTCTCGGGCGGGCCGCGCAGAAAAAAGGTTTGTCAGTTCTGCACGGAAGAGACCGCAAAGATAGACTATAAAGATGTCGAAACCCTCAAGAAGTATGTGACCGAGAGAGGCAAGATACTTCCCAGAAGAATCACGGGCGCATGCGCAATGCACCAGAGGGGAATTACCAAGGCGGTAAAGAGGGCGAGGACGGTCGCGCTATTGCCCTTCGACGCACATTAGTTAAAACCACCCGGGAGGGCAAGCCTTTCCGGGTATTTTTATGTCTGCAGTTTGACTGCGGAAAGGATTAAGATGGCGGAAATTTGGAAGGGCGCGCCCGTTGCGGATGCGCTTACGGAAGAACTTAAGGAGAGGGCCGGCAAATTGAAGGTCGCCGGGATCGTCCCGTGCCTCGCCGTACTTAGGCTGGGCGATGACCCCTCCGCAATCTCCTACGAAAGAGGGATACTCAAGCGCTGCGAGAAGGTCGGGATAGAAGTAAGGCATTACCTGCTCTCGGAGCTCTGCGAGGACGAGGAGCTTTTCGCTACGCTGTGCGAAATAAACGAGGACGAAAAAATTCACGGATGCATATTCTTTCGACCTCTTAAGGACAAGGCACAGGAGCGCATGCTTTGCGAACTTCTAAAACCCGCAAAGGATGTCGACTGTGCGACTTCCGGGAGTCTCGCTGCGGTATTTTCCGGCGAAGGTGAGGGCTACGCTCCCTGCACCGCGGAAGCGGTAGTACAGATGCTCAAGTTTTACGGTGAGGAGCTTCGGGGGAAGAATATTGCCGTCATAGGCCGAAGCCTCGTTATAGGCCGCCCCGTGTCCATGCTGCTGCAGAGGGAGAACGCTACCGTTACCATGTGCCACAGCAAGACCCGCAACACCGAGGAAATCTGCGCGGCCTCGGACATAATAGTCGCCGCCGCGGGAAGAGCAGGACTTGTGGGAGAAGGCTATGCGAGCGCAAATTCTGTTATAATAGATGTTGGAATCAATGTGGACGAGCAGGGACGGCTCTGCGGGGATGCGGATTTCGATGCACTCGAGCCGCTGTGCAGAGCCATAACACCGGTTCCGGGCGGTGTGGGTGCGGTCACGACCGCGATACTCGCAAAACATGTGATAGAAGCCGCCGAAAAGCATCTAAAATAAAAACCGGGCACAATTTTAAAGGGAGGTACAAATGGACAAGAAGGTGAACAATGTTCAGGAGCTCATGAAGAACCTGAAGGACATGGGCTACGAAGTTAGCTATTTCGATACCGCAAAGGAAGCAGCCGAATATCTGGACGGCAAGATAGATGGCAAAACCGTGGCGAGCGGCGGCTCGGTTACGGTGCAGCAGTTAGGTTTGGAAGAAATGCTTAAGACGCATAATGAATTTATTTGGCACTGGAAGTCCGATCCGCTCGAGATAGCCGCAAATGCGGATGTCTATCTCAGCTCCGCGAATGCCATCACAAAGGCCGGCGAAATCGTAAATATAGACGGGACTGGAAACAGGGTTGCTTCAACGATTTTCGGACACAAGGAGCTATATTTTATAATAGGTATCAACAAGATCTGCGAAGATTTGGAAAGCGCAATTTGGAGGGCCAGAAACATTGCCGCCCCGATCAACGCCAAGAGGCTCAAAAGGAATACCCCCTGTGCTGAGAGGGCCGACAAATGCTATAATTGTGACAGCCCCGAGCGCATCTGCAGGGTGCTGTCGGTTCACTGGAAAAAGCCCAGGGGCACGCCCTATCAGGAAGTCGTAATAGTGGGTGAAGAATTGGGCTTCTAACTTTTTATAAAGCACTTTGATTAGACAAAAGAGCAAGAGGAGGCTCCCTTCGGATTATCCGTAGGGAGCCTTTCCAAGCAAAAAATTGTAAAAGGTGTATAATACATATGCACAATAGTATGGGGTGTAGCTTGTTTAGTGTGGAGGTATTTTATGAAGAATAAGAAAGCGGTGATTGCTGTGGCATTATTAGTGATATGTGTCGTTATAGTGGCAATTATTTTCTATATTCCGCGCAAGGCGGAAACTGTTTTAAAATTCGACCTCGCCTCCGTTAAGTCAGCAGAGATTACATATCATCCGCTCGGGACCGACTCGCCCTCGCAGATTGTCCTCTCCGAATCGGATACAGAAGAATTAATCGAGACAATCGGCGAAACGAACTTTGTCTTCAGAAGCCCTTCTAAACAATCAATTTGGCACTGCCCGTCGTATAAGGTGGTTTTATATACTCAAGACGCTTTGAAAAGCTCTAACAGAGGCGATTCAATTAGCTTTACTATCGCCGAGGACGGAGCCTTTTCGCTGGATAAAGGTATTTATAAGGCAGGCAGCGATGCGATATACGAGCTATTGGAGTCGTTGAGCATTTTGTAATATATATTCGGGAGTAAAGTTGAACATGGGAAAGGGATTTATCCATCTTTATACCGGAGACGGAAAAGGAAAGACCAGTGCGGCTTTCGGTATGGCAGTGCGTGCTGCTATGGCCGGAAAAAGGGTTTATATCGCGCAGTTCGTCAAGAGCATGAAATATTCCGAAACGAAGATTGAGGAATTAGTGGAGAATATCACCATCCGGCAGTTCGGTCGCGGTTGCTTTTTGCACGAAAATGTCGAAGAAGCCGATATAATTGCGGCTCGGGAAGGACTGGAGGAATCTCGCCTGGCACTCAGCTGCGGCGCATGGGATTTGGTCATTTTGGATGAAGTTACGATCGCCTTGCATTTTAAATTATTTTCAACGGATGAACTTCTGGGTGTGCTAGCGAAAAAGGCAGAACATACCGAGCTTATTTTAACGGGGAGGGCCGCCCCGCAAGAGCTCATAGATATTGCGGATCT
>JAAZLU010000010.1 GCA_012799165.1 Clostridiales bacterium | reverse complement strand
TCGAAGATGTTCTGCGAAAGGCCGTCGAAAAGACCCGCGAGATAATAGCGGAGAAGGGAGTAAACACCGACGACATGGAGGAGACCGCCAGAATCGTTGGAATAGGGGCTGTAGTCTTCCAGGAGCTCTCGAACGGCCGCATTAAGGATTATACCTTCAACTGGGATAAAGTCCTCAATTTCGACGGAGAAACGGGTCCCTACGTGCAGTATACTCATGCGAGGGCTTCGAGCGTTCTTCGCAACGCGGAGGGCTTCGTTCCCGACATCGACGCGGCGAAGCTTTCGAGCATATGCGGGGATTCAGGTTACGAGTTGATTAAGCTTATATACCGTCTCCAGGAAGTTGTCGAGGAGGCGGGGCTCAAGTACGAGCCGAGCGTCGTGACCCGCCATATAGTCGATATCGCCCAGGCCTTCAATAAGTTTTATCACGACGAGCGCATACTAGTCGAAGATGAAGCCGAGAAGTCGGCAAAGTTAATCCTTACCGCTGCAGCGAAGCAGGCGCTGAAGAACGGCCTTGCTCTGCTTGGAATAGAAGCACCGGAGAAGATGTAATGCGCTACGAGGGTATGGTATACAGGCCTCCCAGCGAGGCATCGAGTCTGATAGTTCAGCTTACCGTCGGGTGCAGCCACAATGGCTGTCGATTCTGCAGCATGTACAAGAGGGATAAATTCCGCGTCAGGAGCGCGGAGGATATCATTGCAGATCTTCGGGGTGTTCGGCCTTACTATCGCAGGATCAGGCGGATATTCCTGGCTGATGGCGATGCAATGTGTCTTTCGATGAGGCGCCTTAGAGAGATTTTGACGGCGATTAATGAAATTTATCCCGAATGTGAGCGCGTGGGAATCTATGCGAGAGCCAGAGACCTTTTGAATAAGAGCCCGCAGGAGCTTGAGGAACTTCGTGACGCGGGTGTGGGTATAGTGTATGTAGGTGCCGAATCGGGGAGCGATAAGGTGCTTTTGAATATGAATAAGGGCGAGACCCGCGAAGGACTTATCGCAGGTGTTCGAAAGGCGGAAGAGGCGGGGATCGCAGCGTCTGTAACCTTTATATCGGGACTGGGCGGCAGGGAGTTGATGAGGGAGCACGCGGAGGATTCCGCGAACATGATCAACGAGATGAGGCCCACATATGCCTCTTGGCTCACCTTGATGGTGGATCCGATAGCCCCTATTTACGAGGATATAAAGGAAGGACGCTTCGAGCTGCTCAGCCCCGAAGAAGTTCTTGAAGAGATGGATATAATGCTTTCCGCGACGGATATCCCCCTGGAAGAACCATGCATATTCAGAAGTAATCATGCTTCGAATTATCTGTCCTTGAAGGGAGATTTGCCCGTCGATAAAGATAGGATGATCTCCGAAGTACGCCGGGCTAAGGACAGCCCGGGGATGCTCAAACCCGAGCGTTTTCGCGCATTATAGTTGAGGAATTTATGGAGATAAAAGCCCCGGATTTCAGAAAAAGAGAGGATAAACTTTCAACATACTTGGAGGGCGAAGTAAAGAACTTCCTCTTCGATT
>JAAZLU010000081.1 GCA_012799165.1 Clostridiales bacterium | reverse complement strand
TGACAGTAAGCTGACGGCCCGCCGGCGGAGCGGGAGGACCATCGCCGCCTGCCGGTGGAGCTGGGGGCGGGGGAGGCGCAGCCGCTCTGGTGATCGTAATAGTGTATGTTTTAGTGCTTGTCCCGTCTTCCGCTGTAACTACTATCGTTATGACATTGTCCCCGACAGCCAGCGCTAACTCCTTGCTTGTAACGACAGTTCCGTCGATGGATATTTTCGCCCTTGCGTCGGAGGCTGTCGCATCGACAGTCGTGCTTCCTATATTGTTTGCCGCATTTGCGGTATAATCTGTCGTTTCCGCCGCGAATACAGGATTCAGGTTAACAGCTGTCGCAGTAAGAGCGGAAAGTGTAGCGTCGGATGAAGCGGCAACATTATCGAATCCTTGCCATGCGAGCGCAGGATATCCGCCGTTATCGTCGCGATTTATCGTCCATGTGCCGAGGAAATCCCAGTTTGCAAATGACGCCTGAGTTTTCATTTCTGCGTCTGTCAGGCTCTTTATACCGTTAACTTCCGCACTCTGCGTTGAAGTGTCGAGGTAGTAGCAATTTGCGCCGGGAATTCCGTTCCCGATAATTCCTTCACCGGCTTTGTTCGTTCCGATTACCATTCCGATATTATAGCAATCCGTTGTCGCGCTTTCCGCATAGCCGGCAATGCCGCCGCAGAAAGTATTGCCGAGCGAGTCGTAAATCAGTCGTAATTTCCCGGTGTTGTAACAATTCTTAACCTGACTGTAGTAATCATATCCTACTATTCCGCCCGCATATGCTGTATTTGTATAAATCCCCCCGGAATATACCTCGCCCGTATTAAAGCAATTCATAATGCCGATACTTTGGGCATTATTGATTCTTCCTGCAATTCCGCCCGCCTCCGCACCGGCTCCGCCTCTTATAGTGCCGCTGTTGGAACATTGGTCAATGTATGTTGCAAAATTGGAATTAATCTGAGCGCCAATAATACCGCCTACGGAGCCTGCACCTTCAATTCGGATAGAACCTTCGTTGCGGCAACCATATATGCGAGCCGACCATCCGTCGAGTGAATCTATATCCGAATTGCCAACGCCGACGATTCCGCCCGCATAGGTACCGCCATACATTATGATTACATGCGCTTTGTTGACGCAGTTTTTAACCAGGCCTCTGCTGTATCCGACAATTCCGCCGAAAAATCCATACCCTGCCGCTTCTGAAAATTCGATATTTCCGCTTTCAAGTATTAAATTTTCAATAATTCCATTAATGCCGAGATAACCGAACAATCCGTAAGCATTCGCTCCGCAGTTTCGCGTTATGGTCATTCCCGATATGGAATGTCCGTTGCCGTCGAAATGGCCGTTGAAGGAGCTTTCATAAGTTTTCCCGATAGGAACCCATTGCCTGCCGGACAGATCGATATCATCTGTTAAAATAAAATTGTGATTCGGGTGCTCGTTAATATGCGCAAGCTGCTCGGGGGTGGAAACATGGTAGTAAGTTTTTCCGCCAATTTCGCTCGATTCGATAAAGCCGCCGTATGCATCCGTAGTCGCACAGCCGGCTATAATGCACTTGTGCGAAACCGAGATGTCATCGATGAAGATGTTATTACCCCAGACGGATATGCCTAAAAAGCCTATTCGAACATCGGGCTCTCCGGTGTATGCGAACAAACTGATCGATTCCTTCTTCCATCCCGTGGTTTCTGAATAGCGACTGAATGTTTCCAGATCGCTCCAATTGACGCCTCCGTCGGTGGAAATTTGAACCGTTATTCTATCATTTAAACCGTCTTGTCCGCTATCATGGTACATCCAGAATTCCAGACAATATTCGCTCCCGTTTGTAAGGTCGAGCGACTCGGTCTGATAGAGAAGGCCTCTGATACTCGGCTTGCTGAAAGAATTAAACATGGCGACATAATTGCCGGAATGAGCATCTGCAGCCGGACGGTTTAAATAGTCAGTAATACTCCATCCTTCACCGGACCAGGTCCAACCGGGATTATTTATACCGCGCTCAAAATCTTCTTTAAAAAACTCTAACCAATTTAAGCGAACTGTGCTTGTACCGTCGCTGTAGACCTTATAGCGACCCTTGACAACGCCTTCGGCCTCGCCCAGCGTTGTTTGCTCGATTAAAACATACTCGGGCGCAATAATTTTCCCGCCTATGGTAATAAGTCCACCTTCAAAGGCACTTGCGCCGTGTTCGCCTGCGCCCGTAGATGTCGTATTTCCATTCACCGTAATGCTCGTTCCTTCGCCGTAGGCCTTAAGTCCCTTCAGACTGCTTACATAACCGTCAACTATTACTTCAGAACCGGCTAAAGCTTCTATTCCGTACTCGCCGGCGCCATTTACATTACCCAGGACATGCACCTTGCCGCCGTCACCTGACCGGGCATATGCACCAATTCCGCGGAAAGCTCCGCTGGCATTACCCTTAACCGTAACGCTTGCACCGTCATGTACTGTCATAGCGGTGCCGTTGCTGGCGATAAGATTCCCGTCGACGACCACATTTGTTCTCGAACCCCCTACAGTTAAGCCTTGTCTGCATTCAATATTACCCAGAACATGAATAGAGCTGCCTCCGCCTGCAATCATCGCCGTGCCCACATGGCCTGTCACTTTGATATTTCCAGTGACTGTAAGCGATCCGCCATCAGCAGAAATACCATAGCCGGAGAGCGCGCTTTCTCTTTCCTCGTAAATGGATGTTACAGCAGCCGAGCCGCCGTTTAAGAGTTTTACACCGATATATCCGGCAACTATATTAAATTCGCCGGCACCGGTGGACTCATCTATGCTAAGAATGCCTCTGTCTACCTTGAGGGCCGGATTGGAAGTGCCGTTACCGATATTAAGTTTATATATATCCAGATTAAAGTGGAGGTCCTTGCCTTCCAGGATTATTTCTTTTTTATAGCGGATGTCGGCAAGAAGAGTTATAGTGTCGCCATGCCCGGCAGCAGCCAGTGCATCTTCCAAGTATAGATAGTTTGTACCGTTAAGATTGCAGACTTCCTGTCTTGCCCGCACCGCATTTGAGCCGTCCATGTAAACATGATAGTTATCAACAGTTGAGTTCTGTTCTCCTTCAGCTTTTATCGTAGTACCGCACTTCAGATAATTGCTCGCATGGATTCTGCGATTAACCGTAATCTGACTTGCCGTATCGGCCCAGGCACCGATTCCACCCACGCCGTTGGCGTATACATCCCCTTCAATCGTAGCGGTACAGGAATTATCACCGTTGGTATAGGCAGCGACCCCGTTTTCTCCGTTGGCAACAGCGTCTCCTTCAACAGTTACCGAGCTGTTGAAGCCGCTTACATACACGGCTCTACCCCCGGCTGCCGATGCTGTAGCTTTGCTCACCTTCGCTTTGCCTCCGTTGCAGGCATAGACGCCGTAATCGCTGCCTGTTACATTGAACTCTCCCTCGCCGCTTATGTTTAATTCATGTCCGTCGACCAACAGAGCCGCCCCGGAGTTATTAACCACATTGAGCGTATGGCCGTTGAGGTTTATATACATATAAAAGGTCGGCGCTATCTGACCCTCATAATCGATATTCGCCAGCAATGTAATTGTATCCTCACCCGGCGCGGCAGCAGCGATTGCCGCATCTAAATTCAGGTACTGCACACCTTTAACTTCGCAGACATAATCGGCCGCTGCGACTGTAATCGGCATCGCTGCAAACAGCGGCAATACCATTGCGATTGTCAATATCCATGACAGTGCTTTCTTACGCATGATTCTTTCCTCCTTACCCGGTTAAAAAAATTTACATCGATTGTCGCGGCGCTTATGCCTTTGTTTAAAGAAAGCCGATTTTAAGCCGCATATCCGGAAGCGCTAATATTACAAGCCATGTAACAGATTAAAAGAACTGATAAATACTCAATTAGATAATAAAATATTGATTAAGTTCTTCATATAATGCAGGAACATTTGACACGGCCATTTTTTGACACGAATCCTGTCAAAACTATTGAATGTTTCGGTTGGCTCATGGTAAAATGCTGAAAAGAGGTGATTTATAGTGCAATTTTACGAAAAACTCGACTTTTTAATGAACATAACAAACACGACAAACAGCGCTTTGTCGTTATACATCAATCTCGATTCTTCCCATATCAGCCGCTTGCGCAGAGGGAAACGAAACGCTGTTAAGGACGAAAATTCTTTGCGTCTGATGGCGGAATTCTTTACAAGGCGCTGTGTCGCCGATTATCAGCGCAAGGCTCTTGCGGACGTTCTTAATATAGATCTCCGTTCTCTGGATACAATTGGCAGCTACAGTTTTATCCTGGACTGGCTTATTGAAGAGAAAAAAGAAGACGCTAAAAAAATTGAAATTTTTCTAAATCATATATCGAACATTTCTACCCGGCAATTCACCTCTGAGAATGCCGCCTTTTTGCCGACAGAGTCTTCGGTAAACGACACTGAGATTTATTTTGGGCTCGAAGGGAAAAGGCTTGCTGTCGAAAATTTTCTTTCCGAAGTTATTGCTCAAGAGCAATCACAAAGCTTATTGCTGTACAGTGACGAGCCCACGGACTGGTTGACATCTGACAGAAAATTCGTTGCAAAGTGGACTGAATTAATGTTGCAAGTGCTGTCGAAAGGCAATCGCATAAAGATTATTCATACGGTAAGCCGCGATCTTGACGAGATGCTGTGTGCTATAAACCAGTGGATGCCCCTTTATATGTCCGGTCTTATAGAACCTTATTATTATCCGAAGAAGAGAGACGGAGTATTCAAGAGGAGTCTTTTTGTCGCTCCCGGCACAGCTGCTGTAACATCGAGTACAACAGGAGATATGATCAATAAAGCTGTTAATTTTTATACTAAAAACAGGGAAGCTGTATTGGCACTGACAGAGGAGTTCAATCAATATATAAGTTTATGCAAACCCCTTATGAAAATTTTTACACCCCACGAAAAAACGTCATGTATTAACACTATTTTGGAGTTTGAAAAAGAAAGAACTGATTGCATAATAATAACTGAATCTCTCTCCTTATTAACAATGCCGGATTCGCTTTCTTCTAAAGTTATATCCCGCATCACGGATACGAATTTAAATTATAATAAACTTTCAAAAAACAGAATCTTGAATTTTAAGCAGCAGTTGAAAGATAATTCGTTTTTTGAAATCATAAAAATCGTGGATTCTAAGAGCATAATAAAAGGAGAAGTAACGATTGCCGCATCGGATATGCTCTGCGGCCAGGAAATGTATTACACGCTTGAGGAATACATATCTCATTTAGAGAATATTCAGCGTCTTTTGGATGCCTATCCGAACTTTAATATTTATTTAACTAAAAAGGCCCTCGAAAGCCGATGCATGATTTATGTTAAGGAAAATTTAGGAGCGATTATAACAAAGACTTCTGAGCCTCCTGTGGTGCTTGCTTTTGATGAAAGCAACCTGAGTGCCGTATTATGGGATTATTTAATATCTTTAATCGGTGAAAAATCCTTTCAATCCCCCGACAAGAAGGAAAGCTCCGATAAGCTGAAAGAATACATAAATCTTTTGAAACAAAATATATAGAAGAATTTAAATACCGGCCTCCATTCGGGAGCCGATATTTATGTGCGAAACTTAAAATATTCTTCCATTTCCGGGGGCTCAATGCGAAATTACAGAAAATTCAGGGGCGAGTTTTAATTATTTTTACATTCTAAGTTCAGGACTAAACAAAACTTATAAGTAATCCAACGGATTTTGCGCTACACCGTTATAGCGGACCTCAAAATGCAGATGCGGTCCGGTGGCCCTTCCGGTACTTCCTATAAGGCCTATAGTCTGTCCTTGATATACCTTATCGCCCTCGCTTACGAGCAACTTGCTGCAGTGAGCGTAATAGGTCTCCATCAGACCGCCGTGGTCGACAATTATTAAGTAGCCGTAAGTTCCCCTTCTACCCGAGAATGTGACGACCCCGCCGTCCGCAGCGTAGATTTTGGTGCCCGTCGGAGCTGCCATATCTATGGCGGCATGGAAACCGTCCCAGCGCGGGCCGAAACCGGAAGTGAGCCTGTAATCCGTAAGCGGACAAAGTATTGTACCCGTACCCAGTTTTTCGGGTATGGGTTTGGTGCCTCTGTAATATATTTCGTTTACGGGCTCGATTATGCTGGTGGTAGAAGTGACGATTCTGGACACTTCGACGCCATTCACGCGCTCCACGGTCGCAACTACGAGATCTTTCCCTTCCTTGCCTTCGCTCTTAATGCGAGTCTCGCCAACATACAAAGAGGCATTATCTATATATGTTCTGCTGTATGACACCGACTCCGTATAAGTGTTGGTCTCCGTAGTCCTTATCGTTATGCGCGAAGGAGACTCGGGGCCCATACCTACGAGATAGCTCTTCGCTTCGCTCTTTGTCCATATGGAGCCAAGGAGACATTCCACGGGTTTTACTTCCACATTTTGCTCGTAGGAGATATCCGTGTATACAACCCCTGATGCGGCACCCGCATAATCGTTTTGAATTTCGTGCAGTAGATCCTTAGCCTCCCTCTCGCTCGACATGACCACCATCTGCCTACCGTCAAGAGCAATTGCATAACCCTCGACCTGAAGATCCCTCATATATGTTATCGTATTCAGAATATCATCTTCACTGTCTATCTTTTTAACTAGACCGACAACTTTTTTGAATTCTATATCCCTTTCCACATCCATGTATACGTTGGATCCGGCGGCCTTGGACAATCTGTCGCTCAGAACTTCTATCGTCTTATAGACATCCTCTTTGTTTCTGACAACACCGAGAATCTTGCCGTGATAACTGTATTCGTAACTCGTCATAAAAGCGATAAGAATGACGGATGCGGCTCCCGCCGTCAGCAGCAATGAAAATCCCATAAATATATTCTTCCGCCTGAACCATACCCAATAGCGCGCATCCCAAAGAAGGTCCCATATATAGTAAAGGAAACTGCCGCCATAGTGGTAAGCGGCTATGAAGAGATCCGCAATCATCAAGACTAAATCCCAGAGATCTTCTACCAGTTTATTCAGAAAATCCCAGGCACAGTTGAGCAAATCCTCCCAGGCATCCGTGAGCGGGCTCCAGCAGTCTCTGACAATATCCCGGTAAGCCGCACGCCTTCGCTCGTCAGTATACCAGTATTTGCCGTTCATCTGACTGCGCTGTCTTAGAAGAGTCCTTATGAGCCGCCAGGTTCTGGAAATAAAGCCCTCGCTTACGACCCGCCTCTGCGGCACGCGAAGAGCCGCAGTGCTGGCTGCATAGACGCGCACATTATCCGAATCGACACCGTTTGCTCCCCGAGAATAGCTCTGAGCTTCGCCGTTTCTCCTCGACTGAATAGACCTCGATGAATTCTCCTTCTCGCTGTAATATCTGCGTTTTTCCTCTTCAAATTCACGAGATTTGGCCCTGAACATGCTCTCAAAAACAGCGCCGTCCAACTTCTCGGACAAGCTGTCTATCTTTTCGCGGACCAGCGTATCCAGCTCCTTTTTAAATTCCCTCTGTTCTGGGTGGACCGCATCCTTTGTATTTTTTTCTATATTCTCTTTATTGAATTCCATCATTGCCCCTTGCGGACAGCGTTTTCAACTTATCGGCATAGCACGAACAAGTTGTGCCGTCCTCCAGAAGACCGGTATCCCTGCATTTCGAACATGTATATATGCTGTCCATCGCGTCGGCACTATAACCGGCCCGGATCAAAAGTTCAGCCCGCTCTCTGCCGAGTTCCTCTGCCCTCGCACGCTCCCGCGAAACGGCCTCCTTGCCATTTGCACCCATGAGCATATATCTGGAAATATTGAAGCTGAGCGTACCCAGTTCCTCCTTTATCTCCTTGATTCTCGGAATCTTGGAATATATTTCGGTGCGAATCTTTTCCTCGCGAAGTGCATTCTGCTCTCTATCCTGAGCATAAAG
>JAAZLU010000009.1 GCA_012799165.1 Clostridiales bacterium | reverse complement strand
TGATATAAAGTTCCACAGGGCAATGATCGCTACCGAAAATGTCGCTTCTGATGCGCACATCCTCAATTTTATCCGCCAGACGATCGGAGACAACAAAGTAGTCGATCCTCCAGCCTACATTGTTTGCGCGGGCGTTCATGCGGTAGCTCCACCAGCTATATTCGACCTTGTCGGGGTAAAGATACCTGTATGCATCAGTAAACCCCAGCTCCAGCAACTGTCCGAAAGCTTCGCGCTCCTCGTCCGAAAAGCCCGGATTTTGGCGGTTGGACTCGGGACGCGCCAGGTCTATTTCATTATGAGCGACATTCAGATCACCGCAGAGAATCACCGGTTTCTTTTCGTCCAAACCCTTAAGATATTCGCGATTTGCAGCCTCCCAACTCAGCCTGTAATCGAGGCGCGCAAGCTCCGGCTGAGCATTCGGAGTGTAGTTCGTTACAAAGTAAAAATCGAGATATTCCAGGGTTATCGCCCTGCCCTCGTCGTCGTGACCCGCCGCTTCTATATCGTGCAGCGCATAAAGAGGTCTTTCCTTAGTAAAGACGGCAGTGCCTGAATAGCCTTTCTTCTCTGCGCTGTTCCAGTACTGGTGATAATCGGGTAGATCGGCCCTCAAGTCCACCTGTCCTATCTGACACTTAGTCTCCTGCACGCAGAAGATATCGGCATCGGACTCCCGCACATATTCCGTAAAACCCTTCTTAATGGCCGCTCTTATTCCGTTGACATTCCAAGTAATTAACTTCATTTCGCTCTCCCTTAACAAATAAACACGCAGGGCAGGTTCACACCTGCCCCTTACAAGCGCATTATAACTTGCCCGGCAGTTCATTGCAAGACGGATTCCAAATGGCCGATAGCACGATTGTATTATTCGATTAAAAATCATATAATTTTATACAGTTATGATTATTTACCTTTACGACATTGATATTTTAATTTAGGTATATTTTTTGCGCGAAAGGAGCCCTATATGAGCAAAGAACTTGCGATTTCAACTAAACTTATCCACGGTAAAAGGGAGATCGAGAACCCTTTCGGATCTCTTCAAATGCCGATATTCCAGACTTCAACATTTAAATTTGACAACACCGCGCAGGGTGCCGCCAGGTTTTCCGGAGAGGAGTGCGGATATATCTACTCCCGCATCGGAAACCCTTCTACAACTCTAGTCGAGGAAAGGCTCGCCATACTCGAAAATACCGAGACTGCGACTGTCTTCGCTTCAGGAATGGGTGCCATCTCCTCCGCAACAACTTCCTTCCTCAAAAAGGGCAGCAGGCTCATCGCCGACAAGACCATCTACAGCTGCAGCTTCGATCTGTTTTCCAAGATGCTGACAGAGTTCGGCGTAAAGGTGGAGTTCGTCGATTTTACGGACCTTAAACAAGTAAGAAGGGCTCTTCGCAGAAAGGCGGATATGGTTTACTTCGAAACTATGGCAAATCCGACGATGAAGCTTGTGGATATCGAAAAGATTTGCACAATAGTACACGAGAAGTATCCCGATTGTCTCTGCGTCGTCGATAACACCTTTGCGACAGGGCTATCTTGCAAACCCTGCGATCTGGGGGCGGATATAGTCGTACATTCGGCAACCAAGTATCTCAACGGGCATGGCGATATAATCGCCGGAGTCGTATGCACGAGCACCGAGCTGATGACACAAATTAAAGGCATGGGATTGAAAGCTTTAACCGGTTCTGTACTCGCACCCATGGATGCATTTCTTCTAAACAGGGGGCTCAAAACTCTGCCGCTGAGATTGGAAAAACACAGCGAAAACGCGATGAAGGTTGCGGCCTGGCTCGAAACCAGAGATGGGGTTGAAGAGGTTTATTATGTTGGACTAAAATCGCATCCGCAGTATAGAATTGCAAAAAAACAGCTCGCCTACACGGGCGGAATGATTGCCTTTGAACTTGAAAACCCGCAGATTGCCGAGCGCATGATGAATAATGTAAAGCTCTGCATCCTTGCGGTTTCTTTAGGAGATTGCGAAACCCTGATAGAGCATCCGGGAAGCATGACCCACAGCAACTTCAGCGAGGAAGAAATGATCGAGGCCGGATTTTCAAAGAATCTCGTGAGGCTCTCGGTGGGACTCGAAGATGCCGACGATATAATCGCCGACTTGGATCAGGCGCTCGAAGCGGCATTGAAAGCCTAGCGCTGCTCACCCTTTTTGAATCTTTCGTAAAGAATTCTAAGACCGTCTAAAATTAGATTGTCATCTACAATATCGATAAAATTACTGTTGCCTGCGACGAGGTGGACGAGGCCCCCTTCGCCTATGACCTTCACTTCGTCGCCGCAGCCCATCTCTTCTTTAGTGCGCTCGACGAGATATTTCATGCCGCCAATGTAGCCGAGAATCGATCCAATCTGTATTTGCGTAATCGTATCCAGGCCGAGTACGGTATCGGGTGCGACGAGTTCAATCTGAGGCAGCATGGCCGCCTGTTTAAACAGTGCATCGTTCGAAGTTCTAAGGCCCGCAAGGATGCATCCGCCAAGATAATTGCCTTCCTTGCTCAAGGCATCGATGGTTGTCGCTGTCCCGAAATCGAGGATTATTAGAGGCATGTCGTACTTTTCCATAGCAGCTATACATGAAACCGCCCTGTCGGCTCCGAGTTGTCCGGATACTTCGCAAGGTATTACGGGGTGAATGTCCTCATAGATTACGAGGGGCTTTTTATTCAGATACTTCACCATTGCGGCGTTGAGTATATTCATCATGCGCGGAGCGACGGATGAAATTATTACATCGTCCACATCCTGCACTTTGAGATTGAAGCGGTTAAAGTAATCGCAAACCGAGAAACCCAGTTCGTCGGAAGTCCTCCCGGAATCGCTCATGAGGCGAAAGCTGCCCACCAGCTGATTGCCCTCGAAGAGCCCGAACACCATATTGCTGTTTCCCACATCTATAGTAAGCAACATCTGAAATTTCCTCCCTGCGCTGATTTATCGATTTTTAGAACGCGTAAAGTATAACACAATAAAACTTTTTTTAACATCCTGCGTTTAATTTACTCGATTGCAGTTTGTATATTAATGGATATATTGAAAATTTATTTTAGTTTTCAGCTACGACCGAGTGCTAAAAAACACATGGGCTTAATTTTAAAACCATGAGCAGCACTTAAGCCGTGTTCTGTGTTAAGCAATCATCTTTCTAGGACCTGTGTTACCACAGGCCTCAAGCGACCTACCTTCTCGGGAAGGAACGGGCAGCTCCCTTTCAGGCAGTATACCTTTCGGCACTTACCTCCCTTTACGGTCTTGCTCCGGATGGGGTTTACACTGACGCCGCATGTTACCATTTGGCCGGTGAGCTCTTACCTCACCTTTTCACCGTTGCCTGTTAAGGCTGTTATTTTCTGTTGCACTTTCCCTGGGGTCACCCCCGCCGGCCGTTAGCCGGCACCCTCGCCCTGTGGAGCACGGACTTTCCTCACGCGGATCTGCATGACCCGCCCGCGATTGCATGTACTGCTCATGGATTTAAACGCACGGAGATTCCGCGGCATTGATTATAAACGTCTTTGGAGAAATTGTCCAATGTGCCGCGGTATATTAAACCAGCATCGGCAGCGGATCGCTTTCGTAATTTCCTATTACGACTTCCAGCTCGTCGCCGCAGCGTTCGCGGAGTTGTTCTCCCATATTGCCGGCAAACTGATGTTCGGTGCCGAAGTGGCCTGCGTCGGCTATGCAGAGTCCCAGTTCCATGGCCGACATAAGCTCGTGATGCTTAAAATCTCCGGATATAAAGCAATCCGCGCCTTCCGAAGCCGCAAGGCCTATATAGTCTCCGCCGGAGCCGCTGCAGACGGCAATTTTATAAATAATCCTCTCGGGATCTCCGCCGAAGCGGACGAATTTGGACCCGAAAGCTTCCTTGATTCTGACTGCAAGATCCTTGAGGGGCATAGGTTCCGCAAGCATTCCGGTGAAGAGAATCTGCTCATTTCCTGCCGCATTCCAGTCGTAGCACTCAAGCAATTCAAGCAATAGCTCGTTATTCCCTCTCGGCGCTTTGTCGAAGCAGGTATGCGCAGAATAGACACTTATTCCGTTCTTTATGCAATCAATTATATATCTTCCCTTCGCTTCGTCTGCGTCCACGCGATTGATATTGTTAAAAAATAGCGGATGATGAGAAACGATAAAATCGCAGCCCTCGGAAACGGCCTGAGATATGGACGCTTCGCAGACATCCAGACAAGTAAGAACCTTACTCACCTCCTGCGCCCCCAGATCTATCTGCATTCCGCTGTTGTCCCAATCCACTTGGAGTTCCAAGGGAGCAATATCATTCAAAATATTAAGTAAATCAAATTTATTCATCTCAAAATCCTTTCCTTAGAGATTTTTCCTTAACGCTTCTAGATTCAAAAGCTTTGATTTCATAATCTCGCGAAGCTCGAGCGCATCTTTATTTATAGAATTATCGAGGTTTTCAATAATTTTACTTATGTCAACCACCTTCTTTTCAACAAATTCAAGCATCAAAATACCTTCAGCTCTTGGAATATCGGGGTCTTCGTAGGGTTCCTGATATCCCGACGAAACATTAAGAATCTCACAGATTCTACCGCCTTCCCGAGCGAGATGTTCCGAATCTATTCGATATCCGGCCTTCCAAAGCCTCATCCTTAACTCTCCCGACCTGCTTCTTGGCTGTAAAATAAAACGCTCGATGCCAGAGGCAATCTCAGGCTCACCCTCGATTATCGAAGCTATCAACTCTCCACCCATCCCAGCTATCACCGCGCTCGCAACTTCCATGCCGCGCAGGGGGCTCAATCCGTCGCCCTGCAGAAAGCTGAAACGCGAGATTTCAAGACCGCTCGAAGATATATTCTCCGTCGCCCTGCAGAGAGGGCCGATGTTTACATCCGTTATAAAAACATGAGTGACCAAGTTCCGTGAAATGCAAAAAATGGGCAGAGCGGCATGATCGCTCCCTATGTCGGCCATGCTTCTGCCCTCAATTAACAATTCCGATATCTTTTCGAGGCGTTCGGAGATTTTATTCAAGATAGACTCTCAGTCTCTTGCTCCTGTTGGGATGGCGCAACTTCCTGAGTGCCTTAGCCTCTATCTGGCGGATGCGCTCCCTTGTAACCTTGAACTGCTGCCCTACTTCCCCCAGGGTTCTCTGCCTTCCATCATCGAGGCCGAACCTGAGGCGAAGCACCTCCTGTT
>JAAZLU010000080.1 GCA_012799165.1 Clostridiales bacterium | reverse complement strand
GAAATAAAAAAAGGATTCATAACATAGCTATATATCTCTAAATATATTCTTTTTTTCGGGTAGTAATATTACTATACTCAGTCTTACTCTATTAGTATTATTAGATTTCGATTTTCGAAAGTCTAGAATTTCGATTTTCAAAAGTCTTGATTTTCGATTTTCGAAAGTCTGAAAACAACACAAACTCCCTAGGAAGAAGAAAAACGCCTATTTTCGAACGCTTTCCAGGTGTCGCTCTGCGAATACCGTGCCGGGCACTCGGTACATTGATTTTTAGGTGTTGCGACTCGCGTGCCGGACAGGTGAGCCGCATACCCGGTCGCTTTTGAAATAAATTGTTCCCGTTTTTGTATAATTTAAAGACGGCAAAAAGTATCATTTCTGCGGAATGCCTTGAAATGAACCTTTTTACCATCTTCGCCTTTGTAAAATTAACTTTTAATAGGGGGCATATAACTGTATCAGCTGGGAGAGCGCCGCGTTCGCAACGCGGAGGTCGAGAGTTCGATCCTCTTCGTCTCCACCAGGATATGCAAATCCGAACTCTGTTAAGGGTTCGGATTTCTTTTAATTATCTGTCGAATGCAGTAAAGAGTTTGAGTTGCGCAAAAAAGATTTACAATCGTACAAAGGTCCGACAACGCGCAAAAGACCGGCTATGCCGGTCTTTTGCATTTTCGCTGAAGCTTCTCCCGTTATCAATTAGAGCTCTCGTCAATTGAAGTATCTGTCGAGAAGTCCTTTGAAAGTGTTTTATGCAGTGCTTTATTACTTGCCGAAATATCTTTCGAGCAGTCCTGCAAAAGCCTTGCCGTGCCTGGCTTCGTCCCTGGCCATTTCGTGAACTGTATCGTGAATTGCATCCAGATTGTAGGATTTGGCGAGTTTTGCGAGCTCGAATTTGCCGTTGCAGGCGCCATATTCGCTCTCGACTCTCCATGCGAGATTCTTTTCGGTGGAGTCGGTCATGTTTACCTCGAGTTCAGAGCCGAGGAGCTCCGCGAACTTGGCGGCATGCTCTGCTTCTTCGTAGGCTGCCTTTTCCCAATACAGTCCGATTTCCGGATAACCTTCTCTGTGGGCAATTCTTGCCATGCACAGGTACATCCCTACCTCGCTGCACTCGGCGTTGAAATTGGCCTTCAGCTGTTCCACAATGTGCTCTCTGTCCTCCGGTGTGCAGGCATCCAGATTCATACCGACTCCGAAGACATGCTCCGCCGCGAGGGCTGCGCCGTCCTTCATTTCGTTGAATTTGCTTCCGTCAACGCCGCAGGTCGGGCACTTGTATCCTTCGGGGATCGCTTCTCCCTGATATACGTAACCGCAAACAGGACATACAAACTTCTTCATAATTAATTTTTCTCCTTCCTTGTGCTTGCGCACTTGTTACATGTTCCTATGAACCTCAGCTCGAGCTCCTCGGCTCGGCCGCATTCTATGACGTCTTCAAAACGATTAGGCAGTTTGAGTCCGGGCAAATCAATTACCGCAGCGCAATGCTTACAGATGAAGTGAGCATGGGGCTCCGTGTTTCCGTCAAAACGCTCGAGTCCGTCTATAACTCCAAGTGATTCTATGACGCCTTCCTGCTTAAATGCCGCAAGATTACGATAGACCGTGCCAAGAGAAAGGTCCGGAAACTCCGGCTTGAGTTCCTGGTACACCCATTCCGCACTCGGGTGGACATCGGTTGAGCATACGCGCTCGAGGATGGCCTGCCTTTTTTTACTGTATCTGCGTTTCTTCATAATTTCTCCTCGCTATCTGACATACTTATAATAGTAATAATAATTATTATTGTCAAGAGCTTTTTCAAATATTTTGCAAAATTTTTTAAAAACTGCATGAACCGCCCTGCGACAAGCCCGCGACTTCCTCTTGAAACTCTTTGATATGTGTCGCTTTTTGGGTTACAATTATTGCGTTGAGCGCAGCCGGACGATGAAGTAAAAATCGATTACAAAGTCCCTGCGCAAAGAAAGGGGCTTTTATTATGAACAGAGCATGGATAGAACTAGATGCACAGGCACTTAAAAACAACCTGGAAGTGATGTCTGCAGAATTTTCTCCCGAGACCGGGATAATGGGCGTCGTTAAGGCGAACGGCTACGGTCACGGGGCGCTTCAGATAGCCCATAAACTCGAAGAGCTCGGGGTTGAACGCTTCTGCGTCGCTACTCTGGACGAAGCTATAGAGCTTAGGGAGGGCGGCATAGATGGATTTATATTGATACTCGGATACACCTCGCCGGCTATGGCCATGGAGATTTACCGTTACAGGCTCACTCAGACTCTCATCAGCTACGAGTACGCGTTGCAGCTCGACGATCTTTTCGGTCGCATGGTTAAGGCCGTCATGCCGGAAATCGAAAATCCGAAGCTCATGGCTCATCTGGCGATAGATACCGGCATGCACCGCATAGGCGTAGCTAAGAACGACTACGATTCCATGAAGAAGTGCTACGGGCTGGCTCATATAGACTGCTGCGGTCTGTACACGCATCTGCCGGCGGCGGATACGGATGCGCCGGAACATGTCGAATTTACGAAGGGACAAATCGAGTTCGTCTACAAAGCAAAGGAAGAGTTGCTTGCGGCTGGCATAGATCCCGGCATCGTGCATATACAGAACAGCTACGGAAGCGTCAATTATTCGCCTCTGAAGGCCGACTATGCCCGCTTCGGGATACTCATGTACGGGGCGCATCAGGACTACGAGGATTATACGAAGCGCGAGCTGAATCTTAAGCCCGTTATGACTTTGAAGGCTCACATTGCGAGCGTCCGCGATGTTGAGCCCGGCGAGACTGTCGGCTACGGTCGCAGTTTTAAGGCAGAAAGGCCGACAAAAATCGCGACCATATGCATAGGCTATGCCGACGGCGTGCCCCGAAAGCTTTCTAACGGTAAACTCAAGGCAATAGTACATGGGCAGTATTGCTACGGGGCGGGGCGCATCTGCATGGATCAGATGATGCTGGACGTTACGGATATTCCCGATGTAAAGATGGGAGATGTGGCGATACTTATAGGAAGCGACGGAGAGAAGGCCGTCTTTGCCGAGGACTGGGCGAAGGAAGTCGGAACCATAAGCTACGAGATATTTACGAATTTTAAGCGCGTGGAGAATAACGGCTTTGTACGTTAATTTGCTTGCTATTGCAATATTTTAGGTCGATTAAAAATTTATCCCCGGGCCAAAATCTCGGGGATAGTTTTTTACTTCAAAATCGCATCCAGCAGATTCTTTGTGTACTCGTGTTTCGGACGGCTGTAGACTTCTTCGACAGGGCCCTGCTCGACTATGGATCCCTCGTACATTACGAGCACTCTGTCACATATTGAGTAGCATACATGAAGGTCGTGGGTGATGAAGAGATAGCTCAGATCCAACTCGTCTCGAAGATGCAGCAGTAGCTCGAGAATCTGTCCCTGAATCGAGATGTCCAGGGAGGAGACGGGCTCGTCCGCTATTACGAAGCGCGGCCTCTGGATAAGAGCCGTCGCTATGGACACGCGCTGCTTTTGGCCCCCGGAAAGTTCCCGGGGCTTTCTCTTTGCAAGTTCTGCTTCCAGGCCCACTCTGTCCATCATCGCCAAAACCCTGCGCTTGCGCTCGGCGGCATCGTATTTGCCGAATATGCGCAGCGGTTCTTCGAGTATCCAGCCGATGCTTTTGGCCGGGTTTAAGCAGCCGTGGGGGTCCTGAAAGACCATCTGGGGCCTTCTGGTGTAGTGTATAATATCACCGCTGATTTCGGCGTTTGCAAGCATTCCCGTTATCGCCTTGGCGAGGGTCGATTTTCCGCAGCCGGACTCGCCGACGAGGCCGACAATTTCGCCGTGGTCTATGTGGAAGCTTACATTTTTTATGGCCTCGAAAGTTCTCTTTTTTCCGAAGACGCTCGAGTCGAGATATGTGACCGAGAGATTTTTTACTTCGAGCACTCTGTCATTCATTTCGGAGCCTCCCGGGAATGGGTTTCATCAGTTCGCGAGTATATTCGTGCTGCGGATTTTCAAAGACTTCCTTCGTGAACCCCCGCTCGACTATATCTCCTCTGCGCATCACCGCAACCTTGTCGCAGAGATTCTTTACAACTCGTAGGTCATGGCTTATCAGAAGTATGGCGACGCCGTACTCCTCGCTGAGGTCGCGGAGCAGCTGCAGTATCTTGGCTTGGATGCTCACGTCGAGAGCTGTGGTGGGCTCATCGCATATCAGAAGCTTCGGCTTGATTATTATCGCAGCCGCAATCATAACCCTCTGTCTCTGGCCTCCGGAAATTTGGTGTGGATACTTTTCGTAGATTTCCTCCGGATCTGAAAGACCGACTCTGCCGAGCGTCTGAAGGGCCAGTTTCTTTTGCTCCTGCGGGCTCATATCGGTATGTATGCGCAGTACCTCTTCGACCTGATGCCCGATTTTCATCAGAGGATTAAGAGAGTTCATGGGTTCCTGAAACACCACGCCGATCTCCTTGCCCTGAATCTTTCTGAGCTCGCTTCGCGGACAGTGCTGAAGATCTCTGCCCTCGAAGTTGACCGTGCCGTTTATCGTAACATTGCTTCTCTCGATGAGGCCCGAGATCGCCATGGCCGTTACGGTTTTTCCGCTTCCCGATTCTCCGACCAGACCCAGTCTCTCTCCGCAGTCCATGCCGAAGCTTATGCCGTGCAGAGCCTCCTTGCCGGTGGAGTGGAATGTAACTCTCAAATCGCTGACTTGTAACATTCTCTGCGCCGCCCTATTCATCGCTCAGTCCCTCATTCAGCAGGCCAAAGCCTAATATCAGCAATATTATCGCTATGCCTGCGCTAATCGCATACCAAGGCGCGCGTGTAAGAAAATTCTGCGCCTCGTTGAGCATGCGCCCGAGGCTCGGGTCCGGAGGCTGAACCCCCAGGCCGAGGTAGCTCATCGAAGCCTCTGCGAGGACCGCATTGTTAAAGCCTATTGCGACCGAGGAGAGCAGGACTGTCAATATATTCGGGAAAATGTGAACGCAGAGTATGCGTATATCGGATGCGCCCATAAGTTTCGCGTTTCTTACATAATCGGTGTTTTTCTGCTTCGCCACCTCCGTGCGGACTATGCGCGCGAAGCTCGGCATAAAGAGTATGCCCAGCGAGATGATGATATTCATCCTGCCTTTGCCCAGTATGGCCACCATGACCAGGGCCAGAAGTATTGCTGGGAAGGCCAGTATGCTGTCGTTTATTCGCATCAACAGATCATCGAGCCAGCCTCCGTAGTATCCCGTCAGTCCCCCTATTATGAGTCCGCCGGCAAGGCCTATGGCGACCGTTGCGGCCGCTATCGCAAAAGTTGCCGAGGCACCCTGCATAACTCGCGAGAATATATCTCTTCCGAAGTTATCTGTGCCGAAGGGATGGCTGAGGCCAGGTGGATTGAATTTCTCGCTCCCGCTCATGGCGTTGGGGTCGTAAGGGGTCCAAAATAGTCCTATCAGTATGACTATCATCATGAAGCTCGTTATCGCGACTCCGGCTCTGAAGTTGGCATTCTTCATGTAATTCATATCAGTTGAGCCTCACTCTCGGATCCACATACTGAGAGATGATGTCCGCCAGGTAGTTCATGAAGACGACGAGAGCTGCTATCATCACCACTATGCATTGAGCCACCGGGTAGTCGCGATTACCTATGCTCGCCAAAAGCAACCTGCCGAGGCCCGGCAACGCAAATACCTGCTCGACGATGATAGAGCCGGCTACGGCATCGGCCATTGTCATAGCAAGGAAAGTGATAACCGGTAGCATAGCATTCCTTAGTACATGATTCTTTATG
Organism: Clostridiales bacterium; assembly: GCA_012799165.1. GTDB lineage: Bacteria > Bacillota > Clostridia > Peptostreptococcales > Anaerovoracaceae > RUG11894. Next base: position 5,743 of record JAAZLU010000080.1, on the reverse strand, counting down.
ACATCCCAGCGGGAATTGCCTCTGCTGTAAGCAGTGCGCACGTAGTCGAGGCGCATCTCCTTCAGTATGGAGCTCCTTAGCATCTTGGCAACCCCGGCCGCCTTCGGAAGGGCTATGGCGAGTGCGGGGAATAAGAGATAAAACAGTGTTTGCGGGAGGCTCTCCTCGAAACCGGGAAAATTTCCGGGCGTAAACAGTTTTAAAATCAGACCGAAGAAATAAGTTAACAGAATGCCCATAAAAAACGGCGGCACTGCCATGACGACCTGATTGGAAACTATCCCGAATCTGCCGAGGCGGGGTCTTTGTTCCTTGGCCATAAAGACCCCTAAAGGCAGGCCTGTGAGGACTATGATGAGCCACGAAATGAGGGAAAGCGCCACTGTAACCTGAATTTTACCGCTCAGCACTTCCCTCACCGGGATAAAGTAATTGTAACTTGTCCCGGGATCTCCGCGGACGAAGTCTGAAAGCCAACTTAAATATCTCTCTACCAGGCTTCTGTTGAGACCTAATTCCTCCCTGAGTTGCTCAGCTCTTTCGGGAGTGTACTGCGTACCTAAAATCTTGGTTGCAGGGTCTCCGGGGATGACACTGAACGCAAGGAAGGCGAGAACAGATATCAACAGAAGTGAAACTAAAAGCAGTCCCGTTTTTTTTAATACATATTTCAAGGCGTTTTATTCTGTCCTGTAAATTGCCGCAAAGTCAGTTATATAAAGGGGATAGAAGAGATAGCCCTCCAGACCCTTTTTCATTACCACGAAGCTTGCAAGATCCTGAATATAGACTGCTGCGGCTTCCTCGGTGAGTACCCTCTGGCAGTCCTTAAACAGCTCGGTCTGTTCCTTATCATTTGAGCTTGCCTTCGCCTCTGCGTAGACTTTGTCGAATTCCGCGCTGTTGAAGTTGGTAAAGTTGTCAGCTGCTGTGCTCACGAAACGGGAGAGCAAATCGGAGGCGGTGGCGTCACGAGCATCCACACCCACTATCGTCGACTGATATTTTCTCTGAGTATAGACCTCATCTAGCCAGGTCGCCCATTCCACGAGTTCAATCTTTGCGCTTACTCCGATTTCTTTGAACATCTCTACCAGAACCTGCGCCGTATCTATGTGGGGTGGCATGTTCGATGGAACCGCAATGCTAAACTCAAAGCCGTTGGGATAGCCTGCCTCCTTTAGCAGTGCCTTGGCTTTATCAACATCTCTTGTATAGTAATCCGTCAGTTCCGGCATAAAGTACTTGCCGAATGCAGGATACATGCTGCTTCCTATCGGAGTGCCGTAGCCATCGCTTGCAAGATTTATAACCTCCTGCTTGTCTATGGCGTAAGAGAGCGCTTGACGGACTCTTGCGTCATCGAAGGGCTTAACCGCGTTATTCAGATAGAGAGCCTGAACGAGATTATTGCTTCCTTCGATTATATTCAGACTGTCGAGCTCCGCAATCTGGCTCGCTCCGAGCCTCATAGCCATGTCTGATGCGCCCGAGCGCAGGCTCATAACGAGAGCTTCTCCGTCCTCGTAGACCTTGAGCACCACTTTGTCCAGGTAGGCGGGAGTTCCCCAGTAATCCTCGTTCTTCTCGAGCACTATGTTGTCCTGAACGACTCTAGATGTGAGTTTGAAGGGTCCCGTTCCGCAGACCTGAGTTACGGGGTCTATATCGCGGGGGAATATCGCTGCCGTCGCGCGAGGGAGAAATTCCGTGTCCGGAGCGTTGAGAGTTATCTTTACACTGTCATCGCCTATTTGCTCCACTTCCTTGACAGCGCTGAAAGCCGCCACAAGGGCAACTCCGCTGTCCAGTCCGGCCGCTCTGCGCAGGGAAGAGATTACGTCTGCCATTTCGAGCTGCCTTCCGTCGTGAAATTTGACGCCGGGGCGTATCTTAAAGGTATATTCGTCCGAGCTTTCGCTTTGGCTGTAGCTTTCGGCCAGAGCGGGGATGATATTTCCTTCGGAATCGATTTTGACAAGGCCCTCATAGATGTTAAACATTATTTCTCTAGTGGCCGCGGAATTTCCGGATTCGTGTGGATCCAGGCTCGAATCGAGATCCGAATACATAGCTACGGTTATCTCGCCACCATCGAGTGGCTTTCCGGGAGCTGCGGGATCTACCGGCGGCTTCGGATCGCGCGTGCATGAGGCTAGGGACAATATCATCAAGCAGGCTATTAGGAGATATGATATGCGTCTTTTCATTTAATTTTCACTCCTTCGAGTTCTGTAGTGGGTTATAAATTCAGCTTCCCGGAGCTTCGTTGTAATAAATCGTCGCAATTGGGTTATAGCTTTTACAATATATAATTATACACCTTTTTGGAGTATAAAAACAGCGGCGAGCTCTGGGCTTGCCGCATTTTGTCATTCTTGATTGTCTATTGGAGTGTATCCAAATTCCTCCATCACTTTTTTCGCGGTTTCGCTGCTTAGGAAGTCTATGAAGCATTGGGATTCGTAAGGTTTGCCCGAGCTGACACAGACGGCTGCGCTATAGCTGCTTATGTAGACCTCGTCTTCGGCGAGCTCTTCGTCACAGTAGTCCGGGTTTCCGGGTCCTGTCATTATTTCTCGCCTGCTGCCCTTGACTATCTTATCGTTCCGGTTCGGGTTGAGCTCCTCATCGCAATTTATATCGAGCCAATCCATGAAGGATTTTTCATCCGCTATATAGATATCGCAGGTATATCCCGCTTCTATCTTCGCGGCGAGCAATTCGCCGTCGTCGTTTGTTATTAAAAATTGAACACCTTCGTATTCCGAAGTATAGGTATATGCGAGTGAAGAAATAAGCCCTGCAGCCTGAATCGGCGCAAAAATCTGAATAATCTCGCCTTCTATATATTCTACAGGACGTTCTTCAGGGGCTTTTTTGCAGGCCCCCAAGCTCACAATCATGATCGAGGCCAGCAACAGAGCGGCTATCCTCTTAATGGACATCTATAATAACCTCCGGGTAGTATTAAAAGACACAACTTAATTTATACCATATATATACCCTTTTGTTCAAGTCCAAACAATTTATACTGTAAGTTTTCAAATGTAAACAATCCGCCCGGTCGTATCTTGCACTGCGGGTGATTGCTTCTCCGCAAGAACGAGCGCAGCGAAGTTCGAGCGGTAAGAAGCCACCTGCCAGAGCGGCCGAAGAGAACGAGAGTAGCTACGAACCTAACACAGCTGATACGAACGAAGTGAAGTAGCAACTGATGTAGGTTCCATGCAAAGTCTTCCCAAGAGAGTAAGCGTCAGCGAAGCTCGATTGGATGAAGACGACTGCGAAGTTCGATTCGGGAGCCGCGGACGGCGGATTGTCCGCGTGTGCAAGATACATCCCTAGCCGAGTAGAATAGTTGTTTATGTAAGCATTCATATGTATGTTAATCGCACAAATCCAACAAATTAGATGTTGTTAATTGATTAAGTTGACGAAGGAATGTAGCTTGCATTAGGCGAGGCTTGGCGGTCTCGGTACTTAGCGATTGGCAAGCCGCAGGCGCAGACAGAGCTTAGTACCGTTAGGGAACCGCCACGGAGCGGAAGCGTCTCGCCGTTGCAAGCTAATTCCGAAGCTATAAGATAATTTATCCTGTCCGTCTGCATTTGAAATCTGAAGCATATTCAGTCATAAGGATTTATTTCTTCCCGGGGAAGTATTCGTCGAGGAGTTTTTCCGCGAGGAAGCGCTCGGCGTTGGAACGCATTATTATCAGGGTTATCAGCATGGTAATCTCCGAGATATCGTCGTCGCTTCCACGCTCGGAGAGGAACTTTTTAATGCTGTCCATTCGCGCATTCAGAAGCTCGCTGAGATTTTGGCCTTCGAATTCGGCGAAATGGATTACGCCCCGAAAGAGGCTCGGGATGTCCATGTCGTCGTCCCAGTCCGAATGATAGTTTGAGAGCACGGGGCGCATCATGCGCTCGACCTGATCCATGGAGAGCGCCCCCTTGAGGTAGAAGACTAGAAGCATGAATATGCAGTGAGTCTTGCTGTAGCGCTTGCCTTTCGGCCCCGGAATCATGCGGTGTTTCGTGTAATTGGAGACCATGCCCTTGGTGATGGGTCCTTCGCCATCCTTTGCATAGAGCTCGAGCTCCGAGTTGAGGCAATTCACCATCTGATCTATATACAATTCCATGTCCGGAATGCTTTCGCCGTCGGCCAAACCTCTCTGAAGATATTGCTGCACCGTCTTTTTTGCAAATTGTTCGTAACGCATAAAGATACCTCCGAATACGATAATGAATATTTGATACTACATTATAAGTTAACTTAGAGCCTTTTCGCAAGACCTTCGCGGAAAAAGTTGTTAAGTTTTACACTAATGATTGTGATACAATAACTATGTATGTTCAGCAGTGAAAATGCTCTCCGAACGAGGGCTTTACGGAGGTATATAATCTATGAAAAACACGAAATCTTCGATAATACTTCTCGCAGCCGCGCTTATCTTCGCCATGGGATGTATGGTGATAAGCCACGCGGCAGGCGGCGCCGGAACGGCAGAAGATCCTGTGGTAACAAAGAGCTATGTCGATGCTCAGATTGCCGCGCTTGCCGAGTCCGTTTCTAGGCCTGGAACTTTCGAGGTACTCCAGCTTCAGGAGGGGCAGAGTCTGATAACCGGAAAGAGCGCAGAGATAATACTCAGGAGCGGAACTGCAGTCGCAATAGGCAGCGAGGCAGGAGGCGTGTCGGACGTGACGGCGGGAACGGACCTCAAGAGCGGAGATACGGTTACTAAAAATCATCTTCTGATAGTTCCTCAGGACGACGGAAGGGGTATACAGTGTCAGTCCATGAGCTTTGTGATGGTAAAGGGTTCATATACTATAAATTAGAACCTACTCGGGGGGGGATAAATTGAGGAGAAGGGCGAGGAAATTAATTTCGATAATCTGCGCTGCGCTGATGATTTTGCATAGCACGGCCGCATATGCGCTACCGTCCTTGGAGAATCTTCGCGGAAGTAGCATAGAGATTACGGATCAGCTTAGTCTGGTATCGAATGTGCATTACAATACTGCCGCATCGGACTTTGCTGTTGAGAATTACTATGAATATATCCCGGGTGAGGGGGTAGTACCCATGGTATGCTACGGCAGCGATATCCATGTGGCGGCTTCCGCGGCAAGGGTTTATATGTTGGAGAGCGAGGCTGGAAATACCGTATGCGGCATAGTTAACGGAGGTTTCTTTACGCTTGCAAGCGGCATTCCTCTCGGGCCGGTTATCAAGGAGGGCACAGTAAGAAAGGGCGGATACAGCGAGTCCGTCGTGGCTTTCGATGAGAGCGGCAATGTGCGCTTCACGGACCCGCAGCTCAACATACGCTTGACCTTCCCGGAGCGAGGGATATTTCTGGACAAGGTTAATTTTAACGAGCTGGTTTCAAAGAATAACGGAATCTGCCTGTATTCGGACGCTTTTGCGGATACGAATGGGGCTTCCTTCGAGACATATAATGTGATTATAGGGGTAGTGAGCGGCTTGCCGGAGATAGGCGGGGTCGTTGAAGGATTCGTCGAGAGAAGCGCTTATTCTGCGGAGAAAGCGGAGCTTGAGGATGGTAAGTATATGATAAGTATGGCTGCGGACACGCCTTATTTTTCCGCCCTGTCTCAGCTGCAGAATTTGGCACCGGCGGAAAGTATAAATATAGAATTTATAGCGGATCCCGAGTTTATCGATATAAAGAATGCTCTGGGTTTCAATAAGTGGCTCGTCAAGG
>JAAZLU010000079.1 GCA_012799165.1 Clostridiales bacterium | reverse complement strand
GCCCTACCGTATCCGCTTATATTCATCTTTATTTCGAGCGGCGTATATTCGTATATCTGCAGCCCGCTGTTTGCGGCAGCTAGAATAGCGACCCCCCTCGCCTGTCCGACGAAGATGGCCGTCTTCTCGTTGCTGTTGAAGTACAGCTGCTCTATGCTCATCTCGGAAGGTTCGTACTCGGCGATTATCTCCATGAGCCCCCCGTAGAGGCTCTTGAGCCTGTCGGGCATCGGCATGTCCGCGCTCGTCGTGAGCGCCCCGTAAGCAAGAGGTTTAAAGCTGTTGCCTTTTTTTTCAACGACTCCCCAACCCATTATCGCATAGCCGGGGTCTATACCTAAAATTCTGACCATAAGCCTTCCGTTATGCTTAAATTCAACGCTGACCGCTCGTAAAATTTTATCACAAGAGTTTCATTTTGTATAGTTGGCAGGACTTGGAAACTGTGGTATAGTTAGTTCATTGGATGAATAAATATGCACCCAGGAGGTGAATTATGCGATACGCGAGACAAAAAAAAATTCTGGAACTCATAAACAACCACGAGATTGAAACTCAAGAAAAGATCGCAGAAAAACTGCGGGAATGCGGATTCAACATCACCCAGGCTACCGTCTCCAGAGATATCAAGGATCTTAAACTCATTAAACAGCCCGGTTCTTCGGGCAAAAGCTGCTACGCCCAAAACACCAACATCGAAGCACCCATCAGCGAAAGGTTCCGAAAGATTCTTAGAGAAACCATCCTGAGCATAGAGGCCGCAAAGAATATCATCGTCATAAAGACCCTCAGCGGTTGCGCTCATGCCGCGGCCGAAGCGATCGACACATCCAATTTCCCGGAGATTGTGGGAACCATCGCCGGAGATAACACCATATTCATAGTCATCTCCTCCGTCGAAGCTGTCGAAGCCCTGCTCAAGAAATTCTCGGAGTTGGTGTCTTAGAGAGGCGGATTTATGATTTCGCATATTTCCATAAGGAATTTTGCAATTATCGAAGAACTGGAGCTCAATCTTCACCCGGGGCTCAACATAATCACCGGAGAGACCGGCGCTGGCAAATCTATAATAATCGAAGCTGTCTCGATGGCGCTGGGAAGTCGCGCCGATACGGACTACATACGAACGGGAGCGGACAAGGCTACGATAGGCATAGTCGTGGAAACTGATGACCCCACCATTTTAGCGCAGCTCGAAGATCTCGGCGTTCCCGCAGATAGCCCTGTGATACTCAATCGCGAAATAAGTTCCGCGAGCAGAAGTCTATGCAGGATAAACGGACAGATTGTCCCCCTATCCTCACTCAACAATTTCTGTAGAAAAGTCGTCGATATCCACGGTCAATACGACCATCAATCTCTTTTGGATGTGGAAAAACACATAGATATACTCGACCTATATGGCAGGAAGGAGATCTCTCCCCTGCTGCTTAAGGTACAAGATCTTTATCACAGATTAAGTGCCTCCCGCGCCGCGCTGGCCGCACTAAAAAAGAGACTCGCCGATTCCGAGAGGCAAAAGGATCTGATGCGCTACGAGCTTTCCGAAATTGAAGGCGCAGCTATAAAGGACGACGAGGACGAACAGCTCCAAGAAGATATAAAGTTGATGCAACACAGCGAAGCTATTTACGAATCCTTGGCCCTTGCCTGCGAGAAGGCTTACGAGAGCGACAATTCCTCGATGTCTGGACTTTCGAGCGCCCTGGCTCAGCTTCAAGCTGCGGCGAGATATTCCAAGGATATTACTCAGGCTGCCGAGAGTTTTGCGGATGCATATTATGCCCTCGACGATCTGGGCAGGACGCTGAGAGATCTGCGAGACTCAATAAACTTTTCTCAGCAAGACTTGGACGATAAGTCGGAGAGGCTTGATTCGATTGAGCGCCTCAAGAGAAAGTACGGAGGAAGCATAGATAGTATTCGCGCCCACGCGCGCGAGCTCGAGAAGCTTCTCGGAGAGGTCGAGAATGCGGATGCCGAAGCCCAGCAACTCAAAGAAGAAATATCCGTATACTCTGCAGCTTACGAAGAATTCGCGGGCGAGCTCGGAAGTCTACGAAGACAAGCTGCCGAACAGCTCTCGAAAGCGATAAACGAAGAACTTGCGGAGCTCAACTTTAAAGATGCCGAGTTCAGCGTCCTTTTGGGGTCCTGCCCTCCCGGAGAAAAGGGCTCGGATTATGTGGAATTTTTGATAAGGACAAATAAGGGCGAATCGAGCAAGCCGCTCGCAAAAATCGCCTCCGGAGGCGAGCTCTCAAGAATAATGCTCGCCTTAAAACGCATAACCGCCGGTCTTGACGGCATCCCCACTATGATATTCGACGAGATAGATGCCGGAATTTCGGGAGCCACCGCGGGGGTGGTCGGACAAAAACTGAAATCGATTGCAAAGCAACATCAGATTATCTGTATCACCCACCTTCCTCAGATTGCGGCGATGGGCGACCATCACTACAAAATCGCGAAGGTATCGGACGAGATTTCGACTCATACTACCTTCGTTCCGCTCACGAGCAAAGAGCGCATTGAAGAACTCGCCGCGCTGCTCTCCGGAACCACAGTTACCGACGCTGCGAGGAAGCAGGCCGAAGAATTGTTAAAAAGGAGCTCTTAATCAGCTCCTTCCCTAATATCTTGCCAAATATTTAATTATCTTTAGCTCCTGCTGCAAATCGAAAGTCTTTTATCCTTCCACCCACATTAAAATCCACCTTGGGTGCAAACACGATAACTGGGAAAATCTTAAGTTTCCGGTTTCTCCAGACTAATTCTCCCAATCTTCCCGCTGCGAAATTCATCCAGCAGAGTGCGGGCCGTGCGCTCGTAATCTATGCGCCCGCCGCTCATTATAAAGCCTCTTTTCTTTGCGATATTTTCCATATTTGCAAGAGGCTCGTCCTCCAAAAATCCCAACTTATATCGCTCGCAGAGCAGCTGCGGATATTCGCGCCCCAAAAACTCAGTTAAATTCAGCCCCAGGGTCGCCAAATCCAAAATCTCGTCCTTTATTGAGCCGCAAAATGCGAGATGCACGCCTGCTTTCGGGTCCTCGAATTTAGGCCATAGAATTCCTGGCATATCGAGCAGCATCATATTCTCGCCTAAATTTATCCACTGCTTTCCTCTTGTAACCCCTGGCTTTGCGCCCGTCTTTGCGGACTTTCTTCCTGCAAGCCTGTTTATCAACGAAGATTTTCCGACATTCGGAATCCCTACAACCATAAGGCGCAGGTCCCTCTTCCTCGGCCTTCCCTCGTTCATCTCGTCGCGCAGATTTTCCAGGAGGTTCATGAGCCGCCCGCAGCCTTCCCCGCTCTCGGAATTTGTTGCTGCGGCATAGCGAAACTCGCCTCTGAATTTTTCGAGCCAGAGGGCGTTCACTTCTTCGTCCGCGAGGTCGCTCTTATTTAGCACAATTATCCTCTTCTTCTCCCCGCAAAGCTCCGGAATTATCGGATTTCTGCCGGAATCGGGAATCCTCGCATCTATAACTTCCATGACCGCGGACACTAATTTAAGATTCGCGGCTATCATCTCGCGAGTCTTCTTCATGTGCCCCGGATACCAATTTATGTTCTGAATATCTGCCATTTTCCTCTTTAATAAGCCGCCGGCCTTCTCAAGATACCGGACAGCTATTATTTATACCATT
>JAAZLU010000078.1 GCA_012799165.1 Clostridiales bacterium | reverse complement strand
CTGCTGGTCGCTCCGCCCGAAACTATCTCAAGCTCCCTTCCGATGCCGTCTTGAACTTCGCGCGCAATATCCAAAAGCTCAGTCATCTTTTCCGGCGTGGGCTTTATCGAGCCGTAGCACCCGAGATTGACACCAACTCCCGCAAGCCGAAGAAAGCGAAGCTCCTTTTCCACTCGCAAGCAAGCAGCTATCATCTCTTCCCTATCCCAATAACCCTCACGGAGATCTCCAAGCTCCGCCATCACAATAACCTTGTGAGACTTTCCAGCCTTCCTCGCCTCCTCGTTTAAAAGCTCCATCACGGAAAGCTCGCTCTGGAGCGAATAATCCGCAAGCTCTACAGTCTGCGCAGCCTCACAGTGCTGCGAAATCCTGAGAAGAACGAAAGGTAGCTCTATCCCGGCGGCCTTCATATCCTTAATCTGGCTGAGTCTACTCGTCCCTATCTGCCGCACGCCGCCCTCGATAAAGCCTTTTACCATCCTCAAATCCGCCCGGAAGCCCTTAACCACGCCGCAGAGCTCTATGCCGCACTCCTCGCAGCGCTTTGCAACCTCTCGAGCATTATGTCTTAACTTAGCCAAATCTATGACCAGTTGAGGATACATATCTACCACCTCTTGATCTTCCTGGTGGTCGTCTTCTCGAAGCAAGTGTCCCTTAGCGTAAAGCGCTTGACACGCTTATACAGAGGCATCTTGTCGTTGTATTTATCGACTTCCCTCTTGATGAGAGCGCGCAGGGCCTCGCCCGTCGGCGAGCCTTCTTCCTCCAACTTCTCCAGATTAGGATAAATCTCGGCGCAGACGACCAGATCCGACTTTCCTTCGTCCTGTACTCCTCTGACTATAACCTCCTCTATATACGGGCTCTTGAGCAGGTAATATTCCACCTCCTCGGGGAAGATATTCTTGCCGTTCTTGGTTACTATCACATTCTTCTTGCGACCCGTCAGATAATAATATCCGTCCTTATCCGCATAGCCGTAATCTCCAGTGCGCAGCCATCCGTCCTCGCTGAGAACATTCGATGTCTCCTCCTCATCCTTGTAATAGCCGAGCATAACTGCATCGCTCCTGCAGAGGAGCTCCCCTATACCGTCGCTGTCGGGATCGTCGATGCGAATCTCCGTGCCCGGAAGCGGCAACCCTACGGATGCATGCTTGGGCGCATACCAGGGATTGAGAGTTATCACCGGCGAGGTTTCGGTCATTCCGTAGCCTTGAACCATAAGTATACCCATGGCGTTAAAATTGGCCATGACGCTGGGGTCCGAAGGCGCACCTCCCGCAATCAACAATTTCGGCGTTCCTCCCAGAGCGTCGTGAACCTCCTTGAAGAGCCGCGCGGCCCTCCTTTGAACCTTCTTGTTTATATGAGAAAGCGCCTTTATCATCTTGATGGCAGCCCTCATCTTATCCGCCCTTCCGCTCTCCTCCGCCTTCTTCCAGATTTTATCGTGTATGCTCTCGTATATCAGCGGCACGGCTATAAGGTAGCTTATCTTAGCTTCCTTCATATTCTTTGCGACGTGCTTTAAGCCCTCGCAAAAGGCCAGCGTGCCTCCCTGATGCAGAGAAGTGAGCACATCCGCAGTAAAGCCGAAGCAGTGGTGCATAGGAAGAAGCGATAGTCCCACCTTGCGATCGAAAAACGCGGAGGCATCCATATATTCAGCCATCGCAGAAACATTGTAGGCGATATTTCTGTGGCAGAGCATAACCCCCTTCGCAAGCCCGGTCGTTCCCGAGGTAAATATGAGCGTGCAAAAATCGTTCGGGTCTATAGGCAAGCCTTCAAAACGATGCATGCCTCTTTTTCTCAGCTCCGCCCCTCTCGCAATCAGGGCCTTGAGGGACTTTAAACTGCCCTCGCTGCTCAAAATCTCCATGGAGATTAGGTCTATATCCTCTCTGCCTTCGAGAGCTTCCTTAAGCTTACTTCCAACCTTGGACGAATAGATTACCGCGCTCACATCCGCCCTGTCTATCAGGGCAGCGATCTCCTGCACAGGCAGCTCCTTGTCCAGAGGAACTATAACCCCAAGGCCGCAGGCGACGGCAAGATAGCTGACCACCCATTCGTAGCGATTTTCTCCTATAAGGGCAATATGCTTGCCTTTATAGCCCGCCTCTAGCAGGGCGTTTCCCAGATTATTGACATCTTCGCGAAATTGATTGAAGGATATCGGCAGATACTCTCCGCCGAGCTTTTTCTTATATAGATATGCCGCCTTCTCGCCGTAGCTCTCCGCGGCATAATTCAACAGATCCCTGAGATCACTTACATCTCTGAGCATGTTCGGTCTTTCATCGTCATTAGATTTACGCAGAAACTTAAACAATTTTATCTCCCGGAATTTCTACTCCCGATCCCCTGAAAAATACTGTCGCAAAAGATTTCGGCTTTAAAAGCTTCCCCAAATTTTATCATATTTTGGCTAAATATACAAGTCCCGGCAGCCTGCGGACGGAGTCAAGTTCCGGCTTCCTGGCTTCACCAAGGGCTCATCGCTTCTGCAAAGCGGGCATGTGTCCGCATCGTAAGTATTTATCCGTATCTGAGTTGAACTGTATATCGGCACCGACACCGTTCCCGCTTCGCTGCGATCCACAAGACAGGCGATGCCGATGACTTTAGCCCCCTTGCTCTCCAAAGCGCGCGCGGATTCCATGGAGGATTTCCCCGTGGTTACCACGTCTTCGGCGATTAAGATTCTTTGCCCCTCCCTCACTTCAAAACCGCGGCGCAGAGTCATCTCGCCATTCTCTCTTTCCGTAAAAATGGCCGGCACGCCCAGCTGGCGCCCCAGCTCGTAAGCGATTACTATGCCACCCATGGCGGGGCCGCACACCATATCCGCCTGCACTCCCGCCCGCCGAAGCTTATCCGCGATAACGCCGACCGCCTCCGCCGCCCTCTCCGGATGCATCAGCAGCTTTGCACATTGAACATAGCCGTCGCTGTGCTTGCCCGACGAGAGAAGAAAATGTCCGTGCAGGAGTGCCCCGGACTCTTTTAATAATTCCTGCGTTCTATCCATGATTGCCTCCGATAATTCCCCTTATCTCGCTTAGATTCTGAATTCCTTCCCGTTTCATATACAGCTGCATGCCTTCGATTATCTTCGGCATGGTCAGAGGATCGACAAAGTTCGCCGTTCCCACCTGAACCGCCGTCGCCCCGGCCATGATGTACTCCACAGCGTCCTTCCAGTTGCTGATTCCGCCTATGCCGACGACGGGAAGATCGACGGCTTTGGCAACCTCGTACACCATGCGCAGCGCGATGGGCTTTATGGCGGGACCCGATAACCCGGCCGTTACATTGTTAAAAACCGGCCGCCTGTTTTCTATGTCTATCGCCAGAGCATTGAATGTGTTGACCAAAGACAGGGCGTCGGCCCCTTCTTCGGCGCAGGTGTACGCCATATCGACAATATTCTCCGCGTTGGGAGATAACTTTACCATTAACTTCTTCGTGCAGCAGCGGCGAATCGCGCGGACAATCCGCCGGGCGGAGCTGCAGCGAATGCCGAAAGCCATTCCCCCCTCCTTTACATTGGGACAAGAAATATTCAACTCGATTATCGATATATCCGTAGCCTCCAGAAGCTCTATGGCCTCCTCGTAGTCCTCTATCCCGGCCCCGCCCACATTGGCGATAATCTCCGTTCCGTAGCTGCGCATCCGGGGAAGCTCCTCCGCGATAAAGACCGCAACTGAAGGGTTCTGCAGGCCTATGCTATTCATCATGCCCGCCGGGGTCTCGTGTATGCGCCGGCCGCGGTTCCCCATGCGGGGTTCAAGAGTCAGACCCTTGGTCGCGATGGCACCCAGAATTCCCGGGTCGAAATACTCGCCGAACTCCTGCCCGAAACCGAAAGTTCCGCTTGCCGCTATAAGCGGATTCTTCAAGGAGATTCCCGCAAGATCCGTCCTCATAATATCAACTCCTTTGCGGAAAAAATCGGGCCGTCCTTACATACTCGCTTCATACCATGCACGGTTTCCACGGCGCATCCCAGACATGCCCCTATCCCGCAGGCCATGTGAGCCTCCAGGGAAAGATACAGCTCGCAATCGACAACTTTTCTCGACAGAGCCTTGAGCATGGGCATCGGTCCGCATGCAAAGAGCTCATCGTAATCGTCCCAATTTCTTATATCCGTCACAAATCCTCGATATCCGACGCCGCCGGTCTCCGTTGCAATCTGCAGCTTCCCGGCGTATGCTTCAAACTCCTTTTCAAAAAAGGGAGCATCGCGAAAGCCGAGGTAGATATCCGGCTTAATCTCCGCCGTCTTCGCAATGTAGAGCAGCGGCGCGATGCCAATACCACCGCCGATAAGAGCGGTTTTTCTCTCGCTCTTCACTTTATAGGAATTCCCCAAAGGCCCCAAAAGCTGAACCGCGTCCCCCGGCCTTTTGCGAGATAATATCGCGGTTCCCTCGCCGACAACTGCATATAGAAAAGTCAGATATCCCTGCGAAATATCGCATATGCTCAGAGGCCTGGACAGAAGCGGTCCTGCTCCTTTGCTGCGAAGCATAAAGAATTGCCCGGGCTCGGCGATAAAGTCCCCTCCGAGATCCATGCGGTAAATATTTTCGACCACGGCCTCGTTGCTTATGACGGGAAACTCCCTATATCCCTTATTTTCCATAGATAGCTTCCCTCATTTCAAGAACCGCCTGCCGCGCATACAGGCCTAAATTTTCGTCGCCGTCCTCATATTTTTGATGATTTTTGATTATTCCGCGGGAAGAATTTACAACAGCGCCATTAAAATCGTTCAGGTAAAGGCGGATGTCCTCGGCTTTTCCTCCCTGCGCTCCGTAGCCCGGAATAAGGAAAAACATATCCTCATAGCGATTGCGAATTTCCATCGCTTCCTCGCTGTGGGTTCCACCGACGACAAGACCCAGGCTGCTGTAGCCGCAGTTTCCGCGAAACGGCTCCGCCATCTCCCGCAGGCGGTCCCCGATATGGTAGTAAAGCGCTTCGCCTTCGTAAGGCAAATATTCTATATCCTTCGCTCCGGGATTTGAAGTGCGAAGAAGGACGAATACACCCTTTTCCCCCGACTCAAGATATGGAAGGTAGGGTGCAATGCTGTCGAAGCCCATGTAGGGGTTCAAAGTTATAAAATCCACCTCGAAATCCCCGGAAAAATGTCCCTTGGCATACATCTGAGCGGTAGCGGCGATATCTCCTCGCTTTACATCTCCGATGGAAAGAAAATCCCTCTCCCGCAGGTAGGCCAGGGTCTTTCGATAAGCCTGCATTCCTTCCGTTCCGCAGGCTTCGTAATAGGCGATCTGCGGCTTGTAGACTGCCGCAATATCGCCGGTAGCGTCGATAATTTCCGCATTAAAGCGGAAGATCGCTTCGGAGATCGAACCTGCGTCCTTACGAATTCTTTCCGGGATATAGGAAATATCCGTGTCCAGACCTACGCAGACAAATCCCTTCTCCGCAACTCTTTTATGCAGTTTATCGATAATCATAGGCGCCCCTCATTTCTGTACAGAAGCTTTCCGGCTCTGATTGTTCCGACGATTGCAGCCGGAAGCTCCCGCCCTAAAAGCGGAGTATTGGAGCTCTTTGAATGCAGACTTTCCCCAGTCACCACTCGCTTCGCCTCCAAGTCTACAAGCACAGCGTCTGCATCCATTCCCTTCTTCAAGTATCCCTTGTTGAGACCGAGAATGCGGGCCGGATTTGAACTCATAAGCTCCACCAGACGCTGCAGCGAAATAATTCCGCTCTGAACCAGAACTTCATAGCAGGTGGAGAAAGCCGTTTCCAGACCGATCATGCCCGGAGCCCCTCTCCGCTTGTCCTCATCGCTATGAGGAGCATGATCCGTCGCGATGGCGTCGACAGTTCCGTCAAGAATCGCATCGATAAGCGCCGCTGCATCTCTTCTCGTTCGTATCGGGGGATTCACGCGGTAATCCGAGTCCGCCATGCTTATGTGGTGAGGCGTAACTTCACATGTAATATTGGAAACCCTGCGCTTTGCACGGCGCACGGCTTCGATGGAAGCCTCCGTGCTGACATGGGAGAAGTGAACCCTGCATCCGCTGTGCTCCGCCAAATACACATCCCGCAGAGTCATTACATCCTCGGCGAGACGATAGTCGATCTTAGAGAGTCCGGAATCCTCCTCGTGGAGCATCAGCCCCAGACCCCTCTCTGTCGCCTTCCTCATGACGCGGTACATAAGCTCGCTCGACTGAATTCCATTGCCGTCGTCGGAGAGGAATCTAACCCGCTGCGGAAGCTCATCCCAGTGCTCCGTCGTCGCTCCGTCGAAGCCCTTCGTTACGGCGACCACCTGCTCTATATGTATAAGATCCAAGGTTTCCGCTTTTTCCATGACATAGCCATAAACATCCGCATTGTCGCAAATCGGGTTCGTATTTGCCATCAAATTTACCGCCGTATAGCCGCCTGCGAGAGCTGCGCGCGCTCCGCTCTCCAGGTCTTCCTTTTCGGGAAAACCTGGATCTCTAAAATGCGCATGCAGATCGATAAAGGCCGGCATCAGAACCATACCGCTTCCGTCGACGACGTTGTGCCCGCTTCGGGGAATTTTGCGGGCAATCTCCTCTATGTTTTCTCCAAACAGAATGTCCCCGCAGATATCGATGTCGGGATCTACCAGCCGCGCTCCCTCAATCAACAAGCCCATCTAATCCTCCATTTCGTAAAAGTGGTCGCAGTAGTCGCACTTATACTGCTTAAGTTCCCTGTCCACGAGAGTGAAGCTGCTTACAACACCCCTCTCGCTGCTCGTAACACAGCGCGGATTGGAACATTTAAGAAGACCGACGACGACTTCGGGTAATTGAATATACTTTTTCTCCTGAATCTTTTCGTCCCTAATAATATTAATCGTTACACCGTCATCGATAATACCTATCTCGGTGAGGTCTATGTCGAAGACATTTTCTATCTTAATTATATCCTTTTTCCCGCGCTTTTTAGATTGGACATTCATAATAAGGGCGACGGTGCAGCCCATCTTATCCAAACCCAGCACTTCGAATATTTTATGACCCATCCCCGCCCGGATGTGGTCGATGACGATTCCATTCGTCAAACTATCGATGCTAAGCATTATGCCACCCCCAATAATTTCGAAATCAGCGCCATCCGTACAATCATCCCGTAATACGCCTGTTTAAAGTAGAGCGCCCGCGGATCGTTATCCACTTCCCGGGCAATCTCATTCACTCTAGGCAGAGGATGAAGAACGGCCAAATCATTTTTTGCAAACCTCATCTTTGCATTGTCGAGTATATAGCTGTCCTTGAGACGCACATAGTCGGCTTCGTTAAAGAAACGCTCTTTTTGAACCCGTGTCATATACAGGATGTCCAGATCAGCTATTACATTCTCCAGCCTTTCCTCTTCGCGGTAGGGAATCTTCTGTCCATCCAGTACCAGCTTTTTAATATAATCGGGGACTTTCAATTCTTCCGGAGAAATAAGAACATACTCGTTGCCAGGAAAGCGCGTCATCGTCTTGAGGAGAGAATGAACGGTCCTCCCGAACTTCAAATCTCCGCACACGCCTATCTTCATATTGTCCAAAGCCCCTTTAGTCTCCACAATCGTAAGCAAGTCCGCCAAGGTTTGCGTAGGATGATGGTGACCGCCGTCCCCCGCATTGATAAGCGGCACGCTGCTGACATCGGATGCCAGTTTTGCGGATCCTTCCTTGGGATGTCGCATAACAATTATAT
>JAAZLU010000077.1 GCA_012799165.1 Clostridiales bacterium | reverse complement strand
GAGAGTCTCGGTCGGGTCGACCGCGGTAATGCCCGTCTGGACACAAATCGCATAGAAAAGCAGAGAGGTATAACCATCTTTTCGCAGCAAGCAATCTTCAAAGCCGGCGAGCTCTGCATTACCCTTCTCGATACGCCCGGACATGCGGACTTCGCGGCGGAGGCTGAGCGTGCAGTCCAAGCCATGGACTATGCCATCCTCGTGATATCCGCTGTCGACGGCGTGCAGGCTCACAGCTTAACACTCTGGAACATCCTCCAAAGACATGGGATTCCCGTCTTCATCTGGGTCAATAAGATGGATCTCGCTCAGGGCGACTCTTCCCTTTTACGAGCGGATATTATGCGGAAACTTCGCGCAAGGCTATCCGAAGGCTGCATTGACTTTTCATTAAAAGAAAATGCTTGCGAGGCGATGGCTCTAAGCAGCGAGGAGGCATTCGAAGAGTTTTCGCACAGCGGACAAATAGCTCGCAATACCGCAGCGAAGCTCATCTCCGAGCGACGGGTCTTTCCCTGCCTCTTCGGATCCTCCCTCAAGCACATCGGCATAAGTAAGCTGTTGCAAAGTTTGGAATATTTCATAATCCCGAAGGACTATCCCGAGGAACTTTCAGGCAAAATATTTAAGATAAACAGGGACGAAGAAGGCGTCAGGCTGAGTTGGATAAAGCTGACAGGAGGAAAGCTTAAGTTCCGCGACGAAATCGAAGGGGAAAAAGTGAGCGGAATAAGACTCTATTCTGCGGGAAGCTACAAATCGCTTCAGGAGGCTCATTCCGGCATGATTTGCGCTCTTACGGGCCTCGAAAATACTTACGCCGGTCAGGGCATCGGCAGGGAAAAGGACATCAAGGGGATGCTCGCAAGACCTCTGCTCTCTCATCGAATCGTGCCGACGGACGGTACGGAGATTCACAGCGCCTATTCGAAGCTGCTCGCGCTCAGTGAGCCGGGACTTATCTCGGATATCGAGTGGGACGGCAGGCTCAGGCAGATACGCGCTCGCCTTATGGGTCAAATGCAGGCACAGGTTCTTACACAACTCGCAGAAGAAGAGCTCGGGCTCTCTCTGAGGGTGCAAGAGGGCGAAATCCTCTACAAGGAAACCATAGAAAGCCCCGTGACGGCCGCAGCGCATTATGAAGCCCCCCGCCACTATGCAGAAATCCACCTTTTGATGGAGCCCCTGCCCGCCGGGATGGGAATAATTATAGAAAATGTCTGCGGCAGCGAATTGGACGATGTATGGCAGAGGATAGTGGTTTCGCAGCTCTCCGAAGCTAATTTAGTCGGAGTGCTGACGGGTTCGCCTCTCACGGATATCAAAATTAGTTTAATCGCAGGGCGGGCTCAGAAGCTCAAAAGCGAGGGAGGAGATTTTCGCGAGGCGGCGATGAGGGCCGTGCGTCAGGGCCTGATGAAGGCGAGGAACATATTGCTCGAGCCCTGGTACCGTTTTCGTCTCGAAGTTCCCGCAAGCTGCATCGGAAGAGCTATAAACGATATCAAGGCCATGAAGGCCATTTTTGAGGGGCCCGCGGAAAAAGCGGACTGCCTGATGCTGGAAGGCTCGGCACCAGCCATTCGGATGCAGGAGTATGCTGCGACGCTCGCCGGCTACAGCAAGGGCGAAGGGAGACTTTCATTCCGCTTCGATGCTTATCGCCCCTGCCACAATGCCGAAGAGGTAATAGAACGCTGCGGATACGATGCGGGCGAGGATCTTGAAAATCCTTCCGATTCCATGTTCTATAGCCATGGAGAAGCACTGCGGATACCCTGGCATAAGGCGGAAGAATATATGCATATAGACAGCGGTATAAAGCTCGACGATGACGGGGTAAGGGAGAGCGGCGAGGCGCAGCTTAAGACCGGGAACCTCAATATAGACGAGAAGGAATTTCGCGAGATAATGTCGCGAGAATTCGGCCCTGCGAGAAAGGCTGTGCTCAGTCCCGTCACCAGAGGGGTGCGCCGCTCCGCCGAGATGCGCAGCGAAGAACTCAAAAAAGACTTGTTGATAGTGGACGCTTACAATATTATTTTCGCCTGGGACAGATTGAAAAAGATCGCATCGGGGGGTTCACTCTCGGCAGCAAGAGACAAACTTATAGATATACTGAGTAACTACGGAGCCTTCAGAGGCTGCGAAACGCTGGTTGTTTTCGACGGATATAAGGTTAAGGAGGGCCCGGGCTCCAAGGAAGCCAGCGGCGGGCTCAATATCGTCTACACCAAGCAAGGAGAGAGCGCCGACGTATACATAGAAAAATTCCTGCAGCGAATCGGCAGGAATTACAGGGTGCGGG
>JAAZLU010000076.1 GCA_012799165.1 Clostridiales bacterium | reverse complement strand
TGCGAGGGCGTAGTCCAGCATCTCCGCGGTATCCGCTCCTCTGCACCATGCGCAGACCAATCCTGCCATAAAGGCATCTCCGGCACCCGTAGCGTTAGCCATATTTTCGACGGCGCGCATTCGCCTGAACATGGATTTTCCGTTCCTATCAGCATAATAGCATCCCCGGGCTCCGAGCGAAACCACCAGCGAATTGAGCCCCCTTTCGAAGAGAACTTCGCATGCCTTCGCGATTTCGTCATCCGTTCGGCATTGCATGCCGCTCATGCTTTCCAGTTCCATGAGGTTGGGCTTCAGCAGATAGATTTTGTCCAGAACGGGCAAAAATACATTGCATCTCGCCGTAGACACGGGGTCTGCGAAAATCGGCGTATCCCCCGCGAGCTGCGTCAGCTGCACTATCCTGTCCTCCGGCGGGTTGGCATCGCAAATTATCGCTTTGGCCCTCTTTAAAATATCCTCGTGAGCTTCCAGATAATCCTCCGGCAGGGTCTGCAGATTCCGCATGTCGTTCGCCGCAATCAGCATATCGCCGTCCGCGTCCACAAAGGGAACATAGAACGAGGTCCCGTGCTCCGAATCCTTGTAAATGCAGGAAGTATCGATGCCTATGCGCTCGCAGTCGGCGAGGATTATGCCTCCGAAGTCGTCCCTTCCGAGTGCGGAAAGCAGTTTGCAGGAAATCCCGAGCCTCGCGACATTGTCCAGTATGTTTCGCATCACCCCGCCGGGCGATAGATAGATCTTCGCGAAATTTGAATCCCTCATAACCGCGGGTTTTTGAGCTCTGATGTGCAAATCTATATTCGTGCCGCCGAAGCCTGCGACATAATAATTTTTCTCTTCCGCTTTCATAAAACCTCTCTATATAAAAAGGCCGCAGCTCGGTGCTACGGCTTGGTCGCTAAAGGTGCGACGCTGTGCTTGTGCTTGAGAGTAGATAGAATTACATTCGTCTGAGTGTGCTTTATGCAGTCCGCGCTCTTTATTCTGTTCATCAGCTCTTCGAGAGTAGATGTGTTTTTCGTGGTAATTTTAAGCACGTAGTCGTATTCGCCGGTTATATAGTGACATTCGAGAATTTCCTCAGAGTCCTTAACCAGCTGATCGAATTCTGCGGTCTTGGATGGATTCTCCATGCTTATCATCATGACCACGGAGAGATCCTTTCCCATTGCGGAAGGGTTGAGCACCGTCGTGTACTGCTCGATAACATTGCTGTTTTCGAGTTTTTTAAGGCGCTCACTCACCGCGAATAGGGAGAGATTTACTTGTTTGGACAATTCCGATATGGAAACGCGTGCGTTTTCCTGAAGCACCTCGAGTATTCGAGCGTCAATAGTGTCTAAAGCCATATTTGCCTCCTTAAAATTCAATGAGCGCATATAAAATACCAAAATATTTACGAAAATGCAACAGATTTACCAAAGGAATTTTTTTATTTTGCACAATCCTGCCAAGTGATATATAATCATGAGTAATTATTCGCTAATTATTCAAAGGAGGACTTTATTAAGATGGCAGAGGATCTGTTTAAAAAGCCCGACGGCAGCGATTACGGCACGACTATGGCCGGAAATTTCATTCACGACATCATCGATCAGGATCTCGCGAACGAAAAGTACGATCGCCCTGTATGGACAAGATTCCCGCCCGAACCCAACGGTTACCTGCATATAGGTCATTGCAAATCCATATGCCTCAACTTCGGCACCGCTCTCAAATACGGAGGGGGCTGCAATTTAAGGTACGACGATACCAACCCGCTTAGTGAGGACGAGGAATTTGTAAATTCCATCGAGGAGGACGTTCTGTGGTTGGGTTTTAAATGGGACAATCTTTTATACGCCTCCGACTACTTCGAAAAGATGTACGAATGCTGCGAGCAGCTGATAATGCAGGGAGATGCCTACGCGAGCGACGAGAGTTCCGATGAGATTCGGGAAGGCCGCGGTACGATAACGGTACCCGGAACTGACAGCCGCTGGCGCGACCGCCCCGCGGAGGAGTCTCTGCAGATTTTCCGCGACATGAGAGCCGGCAAGTACAAGGACGGCGAGATGTGCATTCGTGCGAAGATAGATATGAGTTCCCCGAACTTCAACATGAGGGATCCCGTGCTTTACAGGGTGCTTCACGCTACCCACCATAATGTCGGGGACGAATGGTGCATCTACCCGATGTACGACTACGCTCATCCGCTGGAGGATGCGATCGAGGGGATTACGCATTCCATCTGCACCCTCGAATTTGAGGATCATAGGCCGCTCTACGATTGGGTCTTGGAAAAGCTGAAATGGCCCGATCCGCCTCAGCAGATAGAATTTGCGAAACTAGGGCTTGCCAATACCATAATGAGCAAGCGGAATATCAAGAGACTAGTTACCGAAGGCTTAATCGACAGCTGGGACGATCCGCGCCTTTGCACCATCGCAGGAATGAGGCGTCGCGGTTATACGCCCGAGGCACTTCGCGCATTCTGCGAGTCGGTTGGAGTTTCCAAGGCGGATAACCTTGTGGAATACGACCAGTTGGAATACTTTGTACGCGAGGACCTCAAAGATAAGGTTGAAAATCGCATGGTGGTTCTTGATCCGATTAAAGTGATAATAGAGAACTATCCCGAAGGCAAGTCGGAACTCTGCGAGATCGAAAACGCTCAGGACCCCGATAAGGGAACCCGCATGCTTAGCTTTTCGAGGGAGATTTACATAGAGCGCGAGGACTTTATGGAGGTGCCCCCGAAGAAGTATTTCCGCCTTTATCTGGGCAACGAGGTGAGGCTCAAGGGGGCGTATTTTGTAACTTGCACCGGCGTCGATAAGGACGCGGACGGGAATATAATTGCGGTCCGCTGCACTTACGATCCGGAAACGAGGTCGGGTACACCCGGCGCGGATTCGCGCAGGCCTAAGGGAACCATCCACTGGGTAGATGCGGCGACGGCGGTCGATATACCCGTGCGCAACTACGGCTACCTCGCCTGTTACAGCGACGAGACGGGCCGCTTCGAATACAACCCCGAGAGCAAGACGAATTACATGGCAAAGGCCGAGCCGGGCTTGAAGGATGCAGAGCCGGGCGAGCGATTCCAGTTCTTCCGCAACGGCTACTATATCGTTGATACAGTGCTTTCGAAGGAATCGGAGCCGGTCTTCAACGAAATTGTAGGACTAAAGAGTTCGTACAGACCTAAATAAAATGCTTAAGTTGTAAGGGCCTCCGCTTTCGCGGCGGCCCTATTTATATGTCGGCGCTGTGCTTGATTTTGCGGCGACTGCATTTACATGTCGATGCTTTGTGCTGATTTTGTTGGTGCAGTGCGGTCCTGCGCCGATTTTACAGTCTTTCTGTTTATGAGGCGTCGGCTTTATGCTAAAATGGGCTATATGAATGAGCGCAATATATTCCTCAAAATTGCATACGACGGAAGGGACTTTTCCGGATGGCAGCGCCAGAGCAATGCCAGAACCGTGTGCGGGGAGCTCGAGGAAGCCCTCGCCGATGTCTGCGGTGCTGAAATAACTTTGGAAGGCTGCAGCAGGACGGATGCGGGGGTTGATGCGCTGGGACAGACCGCAAGTTTTTTGCTCGATTCCGGAATACCTACGGAGCGCATAGTCAAGGCCGTCAACGACAGGGTCTACCGGGGCCGCTTCGGAAAATGCGGAGAGATCGAAATTCTCGAAGCGAGGGAGATGCCGCCGGATTTTCATGCGCGATTTTCCAGTAAGGGAAAACGATATATTTATAAGATAAGAAACGCGGAAAAAGCCGATATTTTTCTGCGGGATTATTGTTTCCAAGTCGATGAGCCCCTGGATATCGAGGCCATGAAGCTGGCCGCGGGCTTCGTCGTCGGAACGCAGGATTTCGCCTGCTTTCAGAGTGCCGGGGGCACGCCGAGAGAAAGTACGGTGCGAACGGTCTTCGAAGTCGAGCTTTCCTGCAGTGAGCGCTCTCCCGAAATGCTGGAGATAGCTGTCGCAGGCGACGGATTTTTGTATAATATGGTGAGGATAATCTGCGGCACTCTGGTCGAGATAGGATTCGGAAGGCGTGCACCGCAGGAGATGGAAGATATAATCGCATCGAAGGACCGCGGCAGGGCCGGGCGCACGGCGCCGCCGGGCGGACTTTATCTTAAAGAGGTATTTTACTGATGAAAAAAAGACCTACATGGGATGAATATTTTATGAAGATGGCGGAGCTTGCCAGAACTCGCAGCACCTGCCTCAGAAGGGGCGTAGGTGCTGTTATCGTAAAGGATAATAGGGTGATAGCTACCGGATATAACGGGGTGCCCAGGGGGATAAAACACTGCGAGGAGACAGGATGCCTGCGGGAGCAGTTGAATGTTCCTTCCGGCAAAATGCACGAGCTGTGCAGGGGGCTTCACGCGGAACAGAACGCGATAATTCAAGCCGCGATGAAGGGTGGCAGCATAGAGGGTGGGACGCTTTATTGCACCACTATGCCTTGCATAATCTGTACTAAGATGATAATCAATGCGGGGATAAAGCGGGTCGTCGTAAAGGAAAGCTATCCCGACGAGCTCGCAAGGCAGATGGCGGAGGAAGCCGGCCTTATTATCGAAGTGATGGAGGATTAAAGCTTCATGAATTCTTATCTTGCTTCATTTTTGATAGCCCTTGCGGTTACAGCGATTACCACTCCCATCATAATCAAAATTGCGTCCAAAATCGGGGCCATGGATATTCCTATGGACGACAGGCGTATGCACGCAAAGCCGGTGCCTTACCTCGGCGGAGTCGCGATATATCTTGGAATAATGGCGGCCTTCCTGTATAGGGGGGAGATAAATCAGCAGCTCTTGGGGCTTACATTGGGCTCCACTATGATACTGATTCTCGGTGTAATCGACGACATCAAGGGTCTTCGAGCCCGTACGAAACTCGTCGGCCAGATAGCTTGTGCAGCGGTGCTGTATTTTAATACCGTGCAGATACGAGGGATGGCAAATTTCTTGCCCTGGGGTCCGCGATATATCAACTTCCCCGGCGTCGTCGCCTTTTTAGTGACTGTGCTCTGGGTGGTCGGAATTACGAACACGATAAATCTGATAGACGGACTTGACGGTTTGGCTGCGGGAATATCCTGCATATCCTGTATGGCTGTGGCTTACACTGCAGCCCTTACGGATCGCATGGGCACCTGCTTAATAATGCTCGCTGTGACCGGCGCGACTCTGGGATTTCTCTTATACAATTTCTATCCTGCGAAGATATTTATGGGAGATGCCGGCGCGATGCTGCTCGGCTACCTGCTTGCGGGTGTATCGTTGATAGGCGATAAACCCACGAAAAGCACGACTTTGTTTGCGACCATAATACCTATATTGATTCTTGCGATACCTATCTTCGACACGACCTTTGCTATAGTAAGGAGGATGGCCAGCAGAAAACCGATAATGCAGGCCGACAAGGGGCATCTGCACCATCGTATAATGGCGATGGGCTTCGGGCAGAGGCGTACCGTGCTTGCGCTCTATTGTATAAGCGCGATAATGGGCGTTGCGGGGATAATGTGGACCATGGATATGCGCCTGGAGTGCGCGGTGTTGGCTCTAATTGCAGCCACGTTGATTACGATATTCCTGGGCATTGGAAGTAAGCCTCGGGAAGAGGAGTGTGAAGCCCCCGCGCAGCCGCTTGAGCCGGAAGAAGAATACGAATCCTGCGCATTTAACATTGAAGAAGTTGAAGATTCCGCAGAGGGCGGCGAAAGGATCGAAGCAGCTGCGTACGAAAATAAGTAAGCGAAAGTTCCGGAGGGAAAGCGAGGAAGCAGAATGAAAATTATGTCCGTATTCGGCACCAGACCCGAAGCGATAAAGATGGCACCGCTGGTGCAGGTGCTCGAAAAGGATCCCGAGATAGAATCCATCCTTTGCGTAACTGCCCAGCATAGAGAGATGCTCGATCAGGTGCTGACGCTTTTTGAGCTCGAGCCTGACTACGATCTGGATATAATGAAGCCATCGCAGACGATCTCCATGATTACGGCGAATGTGCTCACCGGCCTCGAGTCGGTGCTGCAGGAAGCAAAGCCCGACATGGTGCTCGTGCACGGAGATACGAGCACGACCTTCGCGACC
>JAAZLU010000008.1 GCA_012799165.1 Clostridiales bacterium | reverse complement strand
GAAGCATCCTTCGTTAAGCATATCGACCATGTATCCGGTTATGCCTCCGCAGCCGAAGCTTCCTCGTATATTTTTCCTAAGCATAATATCTTTCAAGAATTGAGCTGCCGCAAGGGACGCTCCTCCGGCGCCGGTCTGGAACGAAAAACCGTCCTTTAAAAGTCCACTCGCCTCTATAACCTTGGTCGCGGTCTGCGCCATCACGAGGCCCACGGGGTCTCGTGTAATTCTAGTCGTCCCGGAAACTATCCCCGCGGGATTTCCTATCTCGGGTACCTCGACCACCAAATCGACATAGGTCTCGTCTATCGAGCGCATCGCGAGCGGGTGCGGAGCGAGGCTGTCCGTTATGAGCACGACCTTCTTCGCATACATGGCGTCCGCAAAGGCGTAGCCCAGAGAGCCGCAGGCGGATTTTCCGAGTTTCCCTGTAAAGTTGCCCATCTCGTCCGCCGTCGGTGCCGCGATAAAGGCGACATCTATAGGAGTGCTGCCGTTTACGATATCCGCGGCCCTTCCTCCATGGGTGCGGAACTGCACGGGCTTATCCATGAGCCCAGCGCTTACGAGCCCGCCGAGCGCGGAGCTCATATAGTTCGTGAGCAGTTCCATTACGACGCCGTTCTTTATATGATCCGCCAGAGGCAGGTGGCAATCGAAGAGCGAGCTCGCGTTTACGGACAAATCCTTTATGCCCATTTCGGCGATTTCGCCCATAACCATGTTCAGCACATAGTCGCCGTTTCTAAGGTGGTGGTGGAAGGAAATCCTGTCCCCGTCTTTAAGTCCTGCGAGCTTTATTGCTTCCCGCAGATTTTTTACAAGTTTGCTCAACTATTCGTCCTCCCTTCCCAATCCCAAGGCTTCGGCCATCTTTATTGTCTGCTGCGCTCTCATGACTATGGGTTTATCTATCATCTTGCCTAGAAGCGCGACAGCTCCTCTGCCCTGCTGCTCTGCGAGCCTTATGGTCTTCAGAACCTCGTAGGCGTAATCTATCTCTTTTTCGCTCGGGCTGAAGGCTTCGTTTATCGCGTCCAGATGCCTCGGAGATATGGAGGCCTTTCCGGTAAAGCCGAGCGCCTTGGCAAGGGCCGCATCCGCTCTTATCCCTTCGTCGTCATTTACATCGGTGAAGGGGGTATCGAAGGCATCCTTGCCAGCGGCGCGCGCTGCCATAACTATGCGGCCTCTGGCGTAGAATATCTCCTTGCCTTCCTTGGTCCTCTCGCAGCGAAGGTCCGCGGATAGGTCCTCCGCGCCGAGGAAAATCGCCACTACTCTGTCCGATGCCGAGGCTATCTCGTAGGCGTTTTCCACGCCGAGGGCGGTCTCAATCAGCGGCATCAGCCGGACGGAATTTTTCTCAAAGCCGAGCCTTTCTTCCGTCTCGCTCATATAGGCATCGAACTGTAACACATCCTCCGCACAGGAGGTCTTAGGCGTCATTATCAGTTCGGGCCTGCAGGGCATCATCTCGTCGAGATCCTTCTTCCAGTAAGGTGTATCGAGAGAGTTTATTCTTATAATCTTCTCTATGCCGCGAAATTCGAGCGTTTTAAGGGCGTTTCTTACCAACACCCTCGCAGCATCCTTTTGGTCCGGGGCGACGGCATCTTCAAGGTCGAGGATTATAGCATCCGCACCGAGGGAATCACCGTTGAGTATAAGATTAGGCGTATTGCCCGGCAGAAAAAGCATGGATCTACGCATCTTCTCCTCCTTTCGCCCTTGCGATCAGGGTTTCGAGTCTGGCTCTCAAGGTACACTCGAGCGCGCCTTTATCTATCATATTCAGCTTGGCATTTTCAATTCCGGCCTCGCTGAGCATTTCCGCTGCGAGCGCCCTTATAGAGTCGCCGAACTGTTTTTCGACTACGGATTGCAGAACTATCTCTATTCCCTCATCCGCGGGCTCTAGCTCCATGTAGACATCGCTGGATTCCAAGGTTCCACAGGATGCCTTACTCAGTTTAAAACGCATAACATTTTTCCTTTCGCATTCATGATTATACAATTATATATTGTATTTTTAGCCCTTTCAACCGCTGCAGGTCTTTTCAATTTGAAGGGGAATAAGGTATACTATTATTTGGTAGAATTTGCAATCAAGGGGATGCGGCGCCCTGCAGGCTTCAAGCTCTGCGCGTAATCGCTGCGGGAGGAAAACATGGCATTCTTTGACTCGACGAACTCACATCTTTACAGCGTATACTTCGCGCCCCGCGGGGCGGCGAGGATGTTCGCCATGGGTGCGATGATTTCACAGCTGCACCTCAGCCCTTTCGATCATATAATAGGCATAATCGGGGAGTCCGGGGCCGGAAAGTCCATGCTCATAAAGGGAATGTTCCCGGGGCTTGAGCTCACCAACGACGATGCGGGAGTAAATGTCCGCCCGCTTCCTCTTCTCAACCAGGAGGAGGAGAATGTGTTTTATGTGCCGCACACTTATCATGTCGACGTGCGTTTCGAGCTGGGATTTACACAGCCCGGAGTATTGGCGGATGCCGTCATGCAGGCCAAGAGGCGCGACCGAAGAGTCGTCATTGAGCACTACGACATGCTTCATCGCTATATCCCCGACATACCTGATATGTTGATAGGACTGGGCGAGGAGGTGCTCGTTACCAGGCCCACACTTTTTGGTCCCAAGCCCGAGGAGGTTCATAAGGTAGTCTCGCATTCGATAAAATTTCGACAGATGGCTCACAGCGCGGAGGATCTATGCGAGAAATACCTTTCAGAGGAAGTTTACAAGCGCGCCACTCACGGCGACATAAGGAAGGGATTTATAATCAAGTTCCCGGGCGCGGATAAGCCCGAGATAGATTTGGATGCGATGGAGGCGGCGGTGCTCGAGGATATAGCCAGCGATATTCCGATAAGCTATGTCGACCAGAAACACATCAGCTTCGGCGGGGACATTCAGTTTTGCACCGGTCCGCGTACCCACGTAAAATCCACCGGACTTATAGAAAATTTTCGACTCGTAAAACCCCTGATATATGACCCCCAGAGAAATGAGTGGCTGCTCGTGGGAAGGGTCGGTCCTGATGAAGGAGGCAAGCTGTCGGCTGTGAACAGCATGGATATACAAAATGTCTTCTAAGAAAGCAAAGACGGTTTTCGTGTGCCGCGAATGCGGATACGAGAGCCCTAAATGGATGGGTCAATGCATATGCGGCGCCTGGAACTCCTTCGCGGAAGAAAAGCTGCGAGAGGACGATGGCGCGGATGGGGG
>JAAZLU010000075.1 GCA_012799165.1 Clostridiales bacterium | reverse complement strand
CCCTTTTTCCACAGAAAACGATACATCGTCCAGAGCTCTCACCTCGTTGTTCCCCGAGCCGTAAATCTTGGTGAGATGCTCCGCTCTTAAAATCTCCATAAAAAAATACCCCCTTTGAATTTTTACAATTAGAGGATATCAAAGTAAAGTGACAATAAAGTGACTCTGCTAAATAATATTTAATGGCTCGCGAGCGTACTTGCAACGCGGACACGCTCCCAGAAACGCATACGAAATCTGATTGGATGTGTTAATATATGCTCAAAGGGATGCGCATTCAATAAGGGCGGTCAATCAGAAGCTCAATTCAGGAGTATTGCCATGCAGAGTATTTTTATCGTAGAAGATGATGAGAGTATAGTAAAATCGCTTTCCGCGTTTCTGTCATCCGAGGGCTTCCTCGTTGAGAGCGCCACCGGAAGTGCTTCTGCTCTCGTTTCTTTAAGGAATAAGAACTACGACCTTATTATTCTCGATTTACACCTCTCAGACGGCGACGGCTTTTCCTTGTTTAAGGAAATCCGGACCTTCAGCGATACCCCCGTCATATTCCTTACGGCGTCTTCCGACGAGGGCAGCATAGTAAAGGGCCTCGAAATAGGCGGAGACGATTATATTTCAAAGCCCTTCAGGCCTCGAGAGCTTGTTGCCCGCATAAGGCGGGTCATTAGAGGGCGCAACGCCGGCGCATCGATTCAATTTGGCAACATAGTCGTAGACAGCGAAAAGGGAATTGTTACGAAGAACGGCGAGGAGGTTCAGCTCTCGGCTCTTGAATATCGCATCCTTATGCTTTTCGCCACGAACAGGGGAATTCTTCTTACTCGCGAGCGCTTGCTTGAAGAAATCTGGGACATCGCCGGCGACTTCGTAAATGACAACACCCTTACGGTATACATAAAGCGAATACGCGAAAAGATAGAGGACAATCCGGCAGAACCGACCATCATAAAGACCGTGCGCGGAATGGGCTATAGACTCGACTGAGCTCGAAAGCATTGCTTTTTCGGATTAATGGAGCCTGAATTATAAATGAAACTGATAAGAAATCCCGAAATTAAAGAACAGCTTATCATCTATATGCTGGGAACCGCTGTGCTATGCGCGTTGGCTTTTTTCTTTCCCGGATTTGCGTGGCTGTTTGCCCTCGCCGCAGGGATCTTTTATATCGCAGTCTTTCTTTACTATGTGAACCGGCGCTACCGTGAAATCTCTAGACTTTCCGAACTTATAGACAGGGCACTTCACGGCAGCGAAAGGCTCATATCCGAAGGCAATGTGGAAGGAGAGCTTGCGATACTCTACAGCGAGATATGCAAGCTCACACTTCGCTTGAGCGAGCAGGCAGATGCCTTAAGAAGCGAGAAGCTGTGGCTCAGTTCGGCAATGGCGGATATATCTCACCAGCTAAGGACTCCGCTTACATCCATGAACCTTACAGTTTCGATGCTTTCAGCAGGAGATATCGATGCCGAGAAGCGCATAGCTCTTGCGCGCGAGCTTAAACGAACTTTAAGCCGCATGGAGTGGCTCATAGAGGTATTGCTTAAGCTTGCAAAGCTCGATTCAGGCACGGCCCGATTTGAGAGCATCAGGGTGAGTGTCGCGGAACTTGTCGAGCGTTCCGCAGAACCGTTGCTCGTCCCTATGGAGCTCAAAGGCATAGCTTTAGAGACCAAGATTGGAGACGAAAGTTTTGTCGGTGATTTGGGATGGAGCAGCGAGGCTTTGGGAAATATAATTAAAAATTGCATGGAGCACACGGATGCGGGCGGCTTCATCAGGATTAAGGCTTCGCAGACGCCTATTTTTACCGAGATAACTGTAAGCGACGACGGCAAGGGCTTTCTTCCGGAAGATATTCCTCATCTCTTTGAACGATTCTACAAGGGGCGCAATTCAGCACCGTCGAGCATCGGAATAGGACTTGCGCTTTCGAGGATGGTCATAGCCTCTCAAGGCGGAACTTTAACGGCGAAAAATGGCAGAAACGGCGGAGCAGAATTTACGATAAAATTCTACCCGCTCGGCAACACGAGCACACGCGCGGATATATGAGCTTTTAGTTTGCATAATCCATAGTAACCTTCTTTGTTGTACTTATGCTTACACTATGCCGCTCAGTAAGCACAATTGCAACTAGTAGTTTCATGTTTCAGAAAATAGGGTTAAATTCGACTTAAAATAAAAAACTGAGGCAGAATAAATTATTCAACCTCAGTCTATATCGAACGCGCATGCTTATGTGTATTATAAGAAATTATATCAACTGGATTCTGCCAACCCAACAATGATTTTAAATTGACGAAGGAATGTAGCTTAATACAACTTCGCCCCTGCAGGTATGCTGTCGTCTAAAATCAGCAGATTAAGGGCTTCCTTTCCGTCGTACTCGTGTATCGCCGATATGACCATCCCCTGAGAAGGAATGCCCATCATCTTTCTTTCGGGCAAATTGGTTATCGCCACCAAGGTCTTTCCGATTAAATCTTCGGCCTTGTAGAATTCTTTAATTCCCGAAAGGATTACCCGATCCGTTCCGGAGCCGTCGTCTAAAGTAAATTTGAGAAGCTTCTTGCTCTTGGGAACCTCCTCGCAATTCAACACCTTTACTACCCTGAAGTCCGACTTCGAGAAGGTTTCGAAATCGACCTCCTCCTCGAACAGCGGCTCGACCTTTACTTTAGAAAGATCCAGTTTCGCCAAATCGCTCGCTGCCTGTTCTAAGGCTTCCTGAGCACCGGACTTGCCTCCCGAGGTCTGTCCTTCCAGCGGCTTCATCGTCGGGAAGAGCAACACATCGCGTATGCTCTGGTTGTTCGTCAGAAGCATCACGAAGCGATCTATGCCTATTCCGCAGCCGCCTGTGGGAGGCATGCCGTACTCGACGGCCATCAGGAAGTCCTCGTCCATCTCGGAGGCCTCCAAGTCGCCCATGGCACGCAGCTTAACCTGATGCTCGAAGCGTCCGCGCTGATCTATCGGATCGTTAAGCTCGGAGAAGGCATTGGCAAATTCGCTGCCGACTATAAACAGCTCAAAGCGCTGTGTAAGCTCGGGCTTGTCCGCGCAGCGCTTGGAGAGCGGAGAAATTTCGACGGGATGCTCGAGAACGAAAGTCGGCTGGATCAGCTCCTTTTCGGCATATTCCTCAAAGAACAGCGAAAGTATATCGCCACGCTCGTGCCTATCCTCGACCTTTATATTATGCTCCTCAGCCAGTTTGACGGCTTCCTCTCTGGTCTTAACCTGATCGAAATCGACACCGCTGTAGCGCTTTACCAGCTCCGTCATCGTAACTCTGGCGAAAGGCTTGGAAAAATCGATTATATACTCGCCGTAGGGCAACTGCAATCCGCCGGTAACATCCTCGGCGACATATTTCATCAAACCTTCGGTGCGTTCCATCATGCCTTCCACATCGGTATAGGCCTCGTAAAACTCTATCGTCGTAAATTCGGGGTTGTGCTTTGTGGACATGCCCTCGTTGCGGAAGATGCGCCCCATGTCGTAGACTCGCTCTAGCCCTCCGACTATGCAGCGCTTTAAGTGAAGCTCCGTGGCAATGCGCAGATACAGATCCAAGTTGAGCGCATTGTGATGAGTGACAAATGGCCTGGCGTTCGCGCCACCCTGAATCGTATTGAGTATGGGGGTTTCGCACTCTATGTAACCCAAATCGTCGAAATACTTGCGAATCGCGGCCAGAGCCTTAGCCCTCTTCTTAAATGTCTCTCGCACCTCGGGATTTATTATGAGGTCCACATAGCGCCTGCGATAGCGCGTGTCCACATCCTTCAAGCCGCTCCACTTATCCGGCAGCGGCCTTATGGACTTGCTCAAAAGCGTGTAATTGTTGACATGCAGCGAAATCTCTCCGCGACGGGTTCTGAAAACAAAGCCCTCGCAGCCGATTATATCGCCGATGTCCAGCTTTTTGAAGCGCTCGTACTCCTCCTCTCCCAGGTCGTTTACTGTCACATAAATCTGGATGCGTCCGTCCTGGTCCTGAAGATCGCAAAAGGAAGCCCTGCCCATGTCCCTGATGGTCATGAGCCTCCCGGCAATCCTCTGCTCGCTCCCCTCGAGCTCCTCAAAATTCTCCTTGATTTTTACGCTGTCGGCTGTCCGCTCGTAGCGAATCTGAAGGAAGGGATCCCTTCCCTCCGCCTGAAGCACAGCCAACTTTTCGCGCCGCACGAGACATTGCTCGTCGAGCTCCGGGCTCTCCTGCTCCTCCGCGATTTCCGCCGAAAGATTCGGATTTACATTCTGCTTGCTCATTCTCTTTAATCCTTGATGCTAATCCTTGGTGATTTCCATTATCTTATAGTTGAGCACACCGCTTTCGGTATGTATCTCTACGACATCTCCCACCTTGTGACCCAAGAGCGCCTTGCCTATGGGGGACTGGTTGGATATTTTACCCTCGAAGGGATCGGCCTCCGTAATTCCCACTATCATGAAGTGCATAAGTTCTTCAGTCCTAACATCCTTTACGGTAACGCCCAGACCCAGATTCACCTTGTCACCCGTAAGCTCGTGCCCTGAAACGACCTTGCCGTTGCGCATCATCGCCTCGAGCTTGAGTATGCGGTCTTCCAGCTCCGCCTGCTCGTTCTTGGCGGCATCGTATTCCGCATTTTCCGCAAGGTCTCCGTAGGACTTTGCTTCCTTCAGCAGTTCGGAAACTTCCGCACGCCTTACCGAGACGAGGTATTCGTGCTCTTCTACGATTTTATCATAGCCTTCCTGCGTAAGTAAAATTTCTTCACCCATTTTGCTTTTTTCTCCTTTATTATTCCGACTGCCGCAGCTTCTGCAGCTCGCCGGTTGTTTCCATAAGCTCGGCCAAACTCTCCGCGCTGTTTATCCGCCGCCTCAGTGCGGAAGCACCCTTAATCCCCTTGCTGTACCAGCTCGCATGCTTGCGCATTTGCAGGATTCCTCTCTTTTCGCCCTTCTCCTCCACCTGCATGCGCGCATGCTCTTCGATGAGGGCAATTACTTCCTCAGCCGATGGCCTCTCGGGTTTCGACAGGCCTTTATATAGCGCATGAGCCTCCCGGAATATCCATGGATTTCCCATGGCGCCCCTGGCTATCATAACCAGATCGCAGCCGGTAAACTCCAGCATCCTCATGGCGTCTTCGGCAGAAAACACATCGCCGTTTCCTATAACGGGTATCTTCAACGCCCGCTTGACGGCCCTTATCGCTTCCCAGTCCGCAGTACCCGAGTAGTACTGCTCCCTACTTCTCGCATGAACCGTTATCGCCGACGCGCCGCTCTGCTCCATAAGCTTTGCAAACTCTACCGTCGAGTCGATGTCCACCTCGCTGAAACCCGCCCGCATCTTTACACTCACGGGTTTCCTCGTGGCCTCGCTCAGCTTCATCACTATTCTTGAAGCGAGCTCGGGCTGCAGCAGCAGCGCCGATCCTTCGCCGTTTCTGACTATCTTGGGCACCGGACAGCCCATATTTATATCGATCAGCACATTAGGCAAATCTTCGAGCTTGTCCGCCGCCTCCGCCATAATATCCGGCTCGCTTCCGAAGAGCTGAATGCCCACGGGGGCTTTGTCCTTCCACATATCCAGGAGATCTTCGGTATTTGCGCTTCCGTAGTGAAGCCCCTTCGCAGAGATCATCTCCGTGTAACAAATCCCTGCTCCCTGTCTTGCGCATATATATCGAAACACGCTGTCCGTAACCCCGGCCAAGGGCGCAAGAACGAACGGCGCGTCGACGCTTTCTATTAATTTGCGAAAGTCTTTCATCAGAACGAGCGCACTTCTTTTTCTACTCTGGACACAGCCAATGACATCATGAGGCCCGGGACTATGCTCGTTCCCGTTATGTCCACGCCCAGCGCATCCTTTATGCGCTTCAACCTGTACTGCACCGTATTTGCATGTATATCCATGAGCTTGGCTGTCACCGCGGTCGAAAGCCCCGCATCCAGCATAAAGCTCTCCAGCGTCTCTAAAAGCTGCCTGCTCTTGGTATCCTTGCCCTCCCTGAGGGGCTTTATGAGATCCAGATAATTCGCCTTTATCGGTCCGCCGGTGATGCATATGCTCACGCAGCTTCCTGCCAGGGCGAGTTCATACTTGGAAAAATTGCGCTTATGCGGGAATATCAGCTGCACGAAGGCTTCGGTCTCGTTAAGAAGTCTGAATGCAT
>JAAZLU010000074.1 GCA_012799165.1 Clostridiales bacterium | reverse complement strand
CTCTCGGCCTTCACCGTGGCAGCGGCCTGTTCGAGCCTAGCGGCGGTCTCCTGCTGCCGGGCTTCATCGCTGCGAAGCCTGAGCTCCTCAATCCGTCCGGCAATCTGTGCAGCCTTCTCTTCCGCGGCATCGACGGCCAGCCTTGAATCATCGACCTGCTTAAGAGCTGCGGATATTCCTTCGGAAGTGTTTTCTATCTCCTTCTTAAGTTCGACGATTTCGGCGAGCTTAAGGTTCCACGCATTCTCCGCGTCGCTTCCCGCCGCACGCAGCTGCTCACCCTCCTTTTCGAACACGGCTATTCTCGTCTCTACGACCCGAAGCGCCTCGTCGAGTTCGTCGCTGCGCAAGTCCGCGGCACTGATCTGCCCGTTTATATCAGCTCTTTGTTCCACAGCCCGCTCCAGCTCCGTCTGTATATTTTCAAATTCAATCCCGAGTTTTTCCTTTTCGTTCTTTCTGGAAATCAAGTTACCCGCATCGCTCTTAAATGATCCCCCCGTTATGGCCCCTGCGGGGTCTATCCTCTCGCCTGCGAGCGTAACTAGGCGAAGTCCCGGAACCTTGCCTGTCATCGCGAGCGCACTATCGAGATCCCTGCAGACGGCCACCCTTCCAAGAAGGTAATTTACAACATTTTCGTATCCCCCCTCGCAGCTCACCTTCTGCGAGGCGAGTCCGAGATAGCCGTCGCTGCCCGCCAATGTGGAAGTATCCGCCGCATCCGAAGCTCTGAGGGATTTTTCCGGAAGGAAGGTGACCCTTCCGGCCTGATTCTTCTTTAGAAGCTCTATTGCCCTCTTGGCATCATCATCGCTGTCGCAGACGATGTTCTGAATTCGTCCTCCCAAAGCGGTCTCTATGGCGAGCTCCCAACCCTCCGGCACCTTAAGCAGGTCGCCGACGGTTCCCGTAATTCCTGAGAGGCCCGACTGCATAACAAATCTGACGGCCCCGCTGTAGCCTTCGTAAGCCTTTTCCAGTTCCTCCAGGAGCTTGTACCTCGCGGAAATCTTTCCGCCAGCTACCCTCCTGTCCTCTATGAAGGCTGCATTTTTCGAGAGCTTTTCGACAAGCTCCGCTCTGCGCTTCTCGAGCTGCAGCGAAGCTTCCTCAAGCCTATCGCGCTCCTTGCCCGCATCGGAAAGCCTTCCTTTAAGATCCTTTATCTTTGCCTCTATCCTCTCGCTCTCCGCAGCACTGTCCGAATCCGAAAGTTTTTCGAGCCTCCTGCCGAGAGTGGTTTTTATACTCTCCAGACCCGAAATTTCGGCATTCGCGGAAGATATCCTTCCCGTCAGAACCAGCATCATTTCTTTTTGTTCGGCGAGATCGCGCTCCGCACTCAACAGCTCTTCTTGAACTTGCTCGGCGGCAGCCTTCTTTTCCAGAGCCTTCCTGCGCGCCTCTTCCTCCTCCTTGGCAACGCCCAGGCGCGAAGATTCGACGGTTCTATAGCTTTCTTCTTCCTTCCCGAGCTTCTCCTCTATGCCGGAGAGTTCGGCCTCTATGCGAAGTCTATCGCGTTCCAGCCCTGCGGAACGCTCCCTACCAAGTTCCTCGCGGTTCTCGAGGGCGTAAATCTCCTCGGAAGCCTTGGATATCTCCTCATTTAAACTATCGAGCTTCTCATCCGCGCCCTGCTCTCTGCCCCTAGCATCCCTCAGGGCGGCTTCAAGCTCAGCCTTGTCTTTCAGGCTCGATTCCAGCATCTCAGCGAGCTCGCTCAGCTCTTCGCTTGCGGCCTCGAGCTTGCTGCGGGCCACGTCGATGTTCTTGACAATGATATTTATCTCGTTATATCTGTATTTATCCCGTATCTGAAGATATTCCTCGGCCTTTTCGCTATCGCTCTTAAGGCCGTCTATGCGGCTTTCTATCTCCGAGGCTATGTCGTTTACCCTCTCAAGATTGTCGGATGAGGCCTGCAACTTTCGCTCGGTCTCCTCCCTCTTGCTCCTGTACTTTACTATTCCTGCCGCCTCTTCGAATATCTCTCTACGACTGTCCATCTTATTGCTGACGATGTCCGCTATCTTGCCCTGGCCTATAACGGAATAGCCTTCCACTCCTATTCCCGTGTCCATTATGAGCTCGCGAATATCGCGCAGCCTGCAGGGTATGCGGTTTATCATGTACTCGCTCTCGCCGGAGCGGTACACTCGTCTGCTTATCCCTACTTCGGCGAAATCTATGTCCAAAGTTCTATCGCTGTTGTCTATTACCAGCGTCACCTCCGCCATTCCCTTAGCTTTTCTGCTCTGAGTTCCCGAAAAGATGACGTCCTCCATCCTTCCGCCTCTGAGCATCTTAGGGCTCTGCTCTCCAAGAACCCAGCGTATGGCATCTGAAACATTGGATTTACCGCTGCCGTTTGGTCCGACGACGCAGGTTATCCCTTCATTGAATTCTATGGTGACTGGATTCGCAAATGACTTGAATCCGCTAAGCTCCAAACGCTTAAAATACATCCTTCTTCTCCGTATTCATAGCCGTAAGCGCATCGCTCGCAGCTTCCTGTTCGGCCTTCTTCTTACTCCTACCGCTTCCTCTTCCGGCGGCTTTGCCATCTATGTACACAACCGCGGTAAAGGTCTTAGCATGATCCGGCCCGCTCTCATCGCTTATCTCATATTTTATGAGCGAATCGGATCCTCCCTTACGGCCCAAAAGTTCCT
Source organism: Clostridiales bacterium (assembly GCA_012799165.1). Classification (GTDB taxonomy): domain Bacteria; phylum Bacillota; class Clostridia; order Peptostreptococcales; family Anaerovoracaceae; genus RUG11894. The sequence goes on along the minus strand of JAAZLU010000074.1, from coordinate 119 downwards.
GCAGGGTCGTCTTCGCATCCTTGGGAAGCTTTCCTTCCGCACACTTACGAACGGTATCGGAGAGAATATTCTCGACCACTTCGCAGGCGGCATCGAAACCTCCGTCCAGATACACCGCT
>JAAZLU010000073.1 GCA_012799165.1 Clostridiales bacterium | reverse complement strand
CCATGCTTACATCGGTAACCGCATGAACGACGCCCTTGCCCTTTCTCCAGCTGCTCGAGCTCACCTTGAACTCTTTCGTGATGTTCTTGACCTCTACAAGTTTATTCCTAGCCATTTTTCATGACCTCCTTGTCGTAGAGAAAGCAGCGTACTTCGTGACCCTCGGTAGTGGTGTGCATTTCGGGCTCCCTCATGGTACAGATTTTCATCGCCTTGTCGCAGCGCGGACAGAAGCGACAGCCCTCGGGCAATTTCAGGAGGTTGGGCACCATGCCGCGTATGGTATAGAGCCGATCCTTCGTTCCCGAAGTGTCGGGTATTGAATTCAGCAGTCCGTGCGTATACGGGTGCTGAGGATTTTCAAAGAGTTCGAACACATTCGCGTGCTCCATCACCTTGCCGGCATACATTACGTACACCTCGTCGCAGAGCTCCGCCACGACGCCCAGGTTATGGGTAATCATGATTACGGAGGTGCCCCTCTCCCTCTGCAAGCGGCGCATCAGATGCAAAATCTGAGCTTCTATTGTTACATCGAGCGCGGTGGTGGGCTCATCGGCGATCAGGAGCTCCGGATCGCAGACCATGGCCATGCCTATCATGACGCGCTGCCGAAGCCCCCCCGACAACTGATGTGGATAGGAATTATATCGCTTGTCGGCCTCGGGTATACCCACCTTGCGGAAGATATCTATGGTCTTTGCCTTGGCCTCTTCCCTGCTCACTTCTTGATGAAGCAGTATCGCTTCGCTCACCTGCTTGCCGACCGTGTATACCGGGTTCAGGGAAGTCATGGGCTCTTGGAAAATCATGGAGACCCGCTTGCCGCGAATTTTATTCATCTCCTTGATGCTCTTGGGAACGAGGTCCTCTCCATCCAGCAGAATCTGTCCCTCGATGACCCTCCCGGGAGGCTGCACCAGATGCATTATGGACATCGCCGTTACGCTCTTGCCGCAGCCGGATTCCCCGACTATGCCGACGATTTTTCCCTTCGGAACGGTAATATCTACCCCGTCCACGGCGGGCACTTCACCGTATTTTGTAAAGAAATAGGTCTTTAGGCCGCGTATTTCCAATAAATTTTTATTATCCATAGCTGCCTCCCATCACTGCCTTAATGTGGGATCCAAAGCATCCCGCATCGCATCGCCTACGAAATTGAAGGCAAGCACCAAGAGCATTATGGCGATACCCGGGAAGATGGCTACCCAGGGCGCTCTGGTCAGGTTATCCTTATTCTCGCTCACCATCAATCCCCAGCTCGCCGCGGGAGGCTTGGCACCTACGCCCAGGAAGGATAGGCTCGCCTCGCTCATTATGGCATCGGGGATATCGAGGGTGAATATAACTATCAAAGAAGGTATGCAGTTGGGCAATATATGCCTGAACATTATCGTGCTCTTCTTGACCCCCACCGATCGCGCCGCCTCCACGAACTCCTTTTCGCGAAGCTGCAGAGTCTGCGCGCGAACCGTACGGGCAGTAACACCCCAGTTGATTACGCTGAGCGCTATAAAGAGGTTCAATAGGCTCGCTCCGAGCGTATACATGATTACCATTGCCAGCAGCAGCGACGGGAAGGACAGAACGATGTCGGCTATCCTCATTATTATGAAATCCGCCGTCTTGCCCAAAAAGCCTGCCATTAGCCCCATTACAGCACCTATTACGATGGCTATCATGCTTGGAATAAGACCGATAATCAGAGAAATCCTCGCGCCGTAGACAATTCGGGTAAAGAGGTCCCTACCGAAGCTGTCCGTGCCCAGAAGGTGCTCGGTGGAGGGCTTTGCCAGCGCGTTCGGCAGATCCTGAACATAAGGATCGTAGGGGCAGATCAGGGGAGCAAAGACCGCTCCCAAAACGATAATTAAAATAATCGTCGTGCCTATCAGTGCTAGTGGGCTCTTCTTAAAAGTATTGACTATATTGTCCCAGACGCTGTTCAACTCCGCGAGTTCAGCCTCTTCGGACTGCTCGTAGCTGATGATGGGGTCGGTATCTTTGAGTCCGGAATAATCCGGTTTCTTCTTTTCCTGTGTCATAAAATCACCCCCTCATCAGTTTACGCGAATCCGCGGATCCAGATAGGAATATGCGATATCCGCGACGAGGTTGCCTAAAATAATCAGGGTTGCGGCAAATATCGTGCTGCCCTGAAGAAGCGGCATATCGCGGTTTTTGATGGCGTCAACCGTGATGCGTCCAAGACCCGGAATTCCGAATATGGTTTCTGTCATGACCGCGCCCGAAAGCATCCAGGCCACCTGCATGGCCATCATCGTTACGACGGGCATCATGGCATTTTTAAGCGCATGCAGGCGGATCACGCCGCTCTCCCTTAAACCCTTGGCGCGTGCAGTGCGAATATAGTCGTTGCTCATGGCCTCCAAAAGGTTGGTGCGCGTCATGCGGGCAATGGAACCCGAAGAGCTCCAGCCCAGAACGAATGCCGGCATAATAAGATGTGCAAAGCTGGAAAATCCCGAAATGGGAAGCAATCGCAGCGTGTATCCAAATATATATTGAAACAATAGAGCCACCCAGAAGGCGGGCATAGAAACTCCCATCAAAGAGAATGTCATGAGGGTGCTGTCCAGGAGGCTTCCGCGCTTGACGGCGGATATGATGCCCACCGGAATCCCTATGCTCCAGGCAACTATAAGGGCCGCCACCGTGAGCTTTACCGTATTGGGGAAGGCATCCATAATCATCCCCGTCACTTCGCGGTTATTCATTTTATAGGAAATTCCGAAATCGCCGTGAAGAGCATCCCAGATATAGCGCCCGAAGCGGATATACCAAGGGTCGTTTAGGCCCATGCGCTCCGTCAGATTGGCTATGACGGCGGGATTGGCTTTCTCCTTCATCATTACGCTGATCGGATCGCCGGGAATAATCTGAAGCATAACGAAAATCAGCAATACGATGCCTATAAGTATAGGAATCGCGATGAGGAAGCGCTTGATAATATAAGTTAACATAGTATAACCTCTGTTGCGACGTAATACTGATATCGAGATGTGTATCGCACATCTTGTATCAATTATAATGAGCGGGGGTCGACGCAAAGCGCTCAGCCCTTCGTCGACCCCATAAACTCTATGCTGTTAGCATATTAGTTCTTTCCGACGCCATAATAGCAAGTGCTGGTCCAGCCGTTCCATGCAGGCTTATAGTTAGTAATATTCGGCTGGGTTATGACGGTAAGCTGAGGCTGGAATACGGGAATGAAGCACACATTCTCGACTAAATGAGCCTCGATTTCCTGATACATCTTAAGACGCTTTTCTTCATTGACCTCTCTGCGAGCGTCATCCAGCATGTTGAATACCCATTCGTCCTTCAGGCCGACGGAGTTGCTTTCCTGAGCGCGACGCGAGAAGTATGTGTACAACACATTGTCGGGATCGTTGTAGTCCACCCACCAGCAGTTACGCTCCATCGGGATGGTGCCGTTCAGACGGTGATGGTAATAAGTAGCGTCGTCCGTCTGCACAAGTTCCATCTCTATGCCGACATCCTTGAGCATGGCCTGAATTGCGATATTCATCTTATACTCGGTGCCGGTACCCATATCCATCATGAACTGAATCTTCAGCTCGCCGGGCTTGTATCCGGCTGCTGCCAGATACTGCTTGGCAGCCTCGGGATCGTAAGGCATTGCCCTGAGGTCGGGGTTGTATCCCAATATGCCTTCGACCACCACCCCGTGCGAGACCCATCCAAATCCTTCGTAGATAGTGTCGATCAGCTGTTGCTTATCGATGGCGGAAGCCAGAGCCTTGCGTACATTTATATCGTTGTAAGGCTCCATGCTCATATTAGGCAGGTAGAAATATGAACCCGCCTCGCGAACGGCGTGGATTTGATCCTTCCAAGTATCGCTCTCCTGGAAGTGCTTAACCTGGCTTATCGCGTTGGACGCAAAGAATATATCCAGATTGCCGGCTTCGAATTCCATGCGCTGAGTCTCCTCGTCCGGAATGTTCTTGTAGACGATGCCTGCCAGAGTGGAAGGTGCTTGCCAGTAATCCGGGTTTGTGTCCAGAACGATCTTGTCGTTGAGAACCCATTCCTTGGCTATAAACGGACCGGAACCGATGGTCAACTTCGGATCGACGCCGAACTGATCGCCCGCAGCCTCGGTGGCTTCGCGATTGTAGATGGCGCAGGGTGTAGATGAAATGTTTGCGAGGAATCCTCCGAAAGCGTATTCCAGAGTAATCTCCACGGTGTGCTCATCGATTACCTTTACACCGACTACCTCGTCGGCTTTGCCGTTCCAGCGGTCCTCGGCGCCCTTAATCATGTCGTAGAACCAGGTGTTTACACATTCGTTCTCCGGATTCATCATGCGCTCGATGGTAAACTTGACGTCATCCGCCTCGAACATTTCGCCGTTGTGAAACTTGACGTCATCTCTGAGATGGAAGGTATAGACCAAACCGTCATCAGAGATATCCCAGGATTTTGCAAGGGCAGGAACCAATTTAGGCTTGCCGTCCACGGTAAGACAGTCGAGTAGACGATCGAAGATATTCATAGGAATATCGTAATCGGATGTGGTCTTCTGCACATCCATAGTGGACGGATCGTAAGTGGTGGGGACATTTAAATACTTCGCCTCACCACTCGGTTTTTTAGTCTTGTCGCCGCAGCCGACGACAAAGACAAACATCATCAGCACGCAGAGCAACAGAGCTATACTTCTTTTCCTTTGCTTCATTTTCCTTCTCCTCTTCTTGTTCACCTTTATGCATATTTAATCATGCGGGTTAATATTGTTAAAATTATACCTGCCTTAATGCAGAAACTCAACTTTATACGGACGCCTTACACGGTTTCGCAAATCTTTATTGCAAAACTGAAACATTGCGCCACAAACAACCCCAGATTGGAATATTTGCAGGCGAAACTCTGCTATTATTCAATTTTTACCGTATAATCTTCTTTGACGACGACATCGGTCTTCCAATTGACGGAGACTTCATTCTCCACTTTAAAGTTGCGCGTCGTTCGATTTACGAGCATTTTGTAGCGACGAAAGGGTATCAGGGTTTTGCAGCGCTCCATGATCCCCCAGTTAAGAACTTTGATTTCGTCTACGGAAAGCGCTCGCAGCTCTTCGGAATTCAGCTCGTAAACGGATTCTTCCCCATCGACTTTAAAGATGAGCTTTTCGGGGCGGGTTCTAATGGGCGCATCGGCCTTTCCACTGAGGTCCTCCTCGCACCACTCCTGCAGGAGGCTCACTTCCAGCTGCTTTGCCTTAAGGTTCTTCATCAGCCCAGCACTCAGCCAGGTGAACATCCCCTGAAGCTGCGAGTCATTCTCCAGAAGTAATTTAAGTCCGAGTTGCTTGTCTGTCCGGGACATTTCCTCAAATTCGCCGCCGCCTTCTTGCTGCGAGAACTTATGCTTGCGGAGAAAATTGCGCAACATGAGGAAGGCGACGAAGCCCAATATTGCCACTGCGAAAAGATATAAAAAGACTGTGTTGATTCCGATGATTGTGGAATTGCCGATTTTCATGTAAAACCCTCGTTTATATGCTTTGATAAATTGTAATACTTTTTCCTATGTCTAACAAGTTCGACCCCTGCTCCGCTCTCAAAATCTCCGGAAGCAAAATCCTCCGGACGTAAAATTTACGCATAGGCACCGCATTATGTCGTAAATATTCTTGTAGAATCCGGCAAAAAGGTAAAAAAGAATTAATTTTATCAATGAATCAACTATTTGCTATTGCTTAATTGGATTAAAAGAATTATATTTTTATTAATAGCTATGGCTAAAATTTAACAAATTACTAAAGGAGTAACTACTTATGCCAAAAGTACTAAGAGGATGGGAATTTCAGGGAACGCACAAGCCCTTGAGATTCGTCGAAAAGGAAATGGCTCCGTTAAAACCTGATTATGTAAGACTTAAAGTTATTAACACGGGACTTTGCCACTCAGATGTAGGTGCACTGGAAGATGAAGGCTGGCTGGAAATCATTAAACTTGTACCCGTAATTATGGGGCACGAAATCGCAGGAGAAGTAGTCGAACTCGGATCCGAAGTTACGGGATTCGAGATCGGAGACAGAGTCGCGGTATGCCCGATGCCCTACAAGGACGAAATAGGCCCGGGATACACCAGAGACGGCGGGTACGCGAACTACACCACATCCCCCGCTGCGATGTTGGTTAAAGTTCCCGAAAATGTAAGCATGGTCCAGGCTGCCGCCTCGACCGATGCCGGGATGACTTCCTATCATGCCATCGTCAAAAGAGGTGGAGTAAAGAAGGGAACGAAGGTCGGAATAATCGGCCTCGGCGGATTGGGAACCGTTGGAATGGACATCGCGCTCGCTCTTGGCGCCGAAGTCTATGTAGCGACCCGCAAGGAATCCGCGCAGCAAAAAGCAAGAGATGCGGGAGCAAAGAAAGTCGTTTCCAATATTTTGGAGCTCAAAGACGAAGGTCTTGAAGTTATCGTAGACTTCGCAGGATCCGGCACTACGACAGCCGACGCTTTGGAAGCTGTCGGTTTCGGAGGCAGCGTCGTCCTGGTGGGAATGGCGAAGCTCGAAACAACTTTGAATTGCAACGATTTAATACTTAAGAACTCTTCGCTCCTGGGTTCCTGCGGCGGAACCAGAGAAGACATAGAAGAAATTTTAAACATGATGTCCACTACAGGTCTTGAAGTCGCAGTTGAAGAAATCCCAATGTCACAAGTCGCAGAGGGCCTGAAAATCCTTAAGGCCGGCAAAGCTGACAAGAGACTGGTTATGAGAACTTCCGAGGAAGATTTTAAGTAATAAGCTTGCTTTAGCGACTAATAATTACAATCAAAATTAAAAATGCCCCGCAATTCATTCAAATTGAACCTTTGCGGGGCATTTTCCTTTTAAGTTCTTCGAAAGGCTAGTCGCTTATATCCTGCTTATTTGCTAAAGAAGCTTCGTCAGAACAGAATTGCCCTAACACGGGCATCTCGCAGTTCCGGATACCGAAGTGACTATTTAAGCAACGGGCATTTACAGCGGAAGCAGTAATCGTCTTCTATATCGCACAATGTTGCACAGGCGTTGCAGAAGATAATCGAGTCGCCGGTCTTATCGTACTTTTCGTAGGATTTGAGTCCGGCATGGTAGCGCACCCTGTCGCCTATCTTAAAATAGTTGTATCTGGTATCGTCATCCTCAGCCTTAATGGTATCGCGCTTGCCCTGGTCGCTGCGTATATAGACAGTATATTCGAGATAATCTTCATCTCCGTCATCATCTCTGCGTGTTTTCTTTTTGACCTTCTTATCCACGACCGTGCCGTCCCAAGTTACGCCGAGCTTCTTCCTGCCGAAACTTGCGAACAAACCGATTACTAAGAACATGCCGCCTATACCAAAACCTATATATAGCGACTCCGGATTGCTCATGCCGTCCGCACCCTTCTCTCCGGCTATATAAAAGCCGACGATGGCGACGACAGCCAATATAATGGAGAAAATCATGGACCATTGCTTCGTATGTTTGACATACCTGGCAAAAGCCGGGTCATTTATGCGATCCGAATAGCCACGAAGGACCTTGGGCCGAGCAGTGGCCGGGGCCGCGGTATCTGCTGCTGCCGGCGCCTGCTGCGGCGCAGTCTGTGCAGCCTGCGCTGCAGCTTGGACTACCTGCGTGCCGCAGGCCGTACAAAATTTTGCATTATCGGGTATCTGTGCTCCACAACTTGCGCAATACATATTATGCTCCTCCTTGTGTTATACCTTTCGAGCCTTATTGCTCCTCAATTCCGAGCTTTCGGCACGCATCTACTGCCCCTCAATTTTCAGATTCCAACGCCCCTGATCGGTATGTAGCAGATGATGCGCCTTATCCGAAAGCGGCTCGCCGAAATACTCCTTGTAGCATTGCAGTACCTCGGGATTTTCATGCGAGAATCTAAGATCGTCGATCTTGTCGAGGCCGTAGAGGTATTGCCCCCTCTCGCCCGCCATCTCCACGCCGTCGTGGATGGGCTGCCCTCCTCCGCCCGCACAACCGCCCGGGTATGCCATAATCTCTACAAAGTGATAATCCACTTCGCCTCTCTTAAGGGCATCCATCAGCTTCCTGGTATTGCCCAGGCCGCTGGCAATTGCAACCTTAACTTCAGCGCCGTCGAGCACTACGCTCGCTTCCTTCCAGCCGTCCAAACCTCTTACACTCTTAAACATATCGGGATCGGGATTTTCACCCTTCACGATGTAATAGACACTGCGCAGCGCGGCCTCCATAACCCCGCCCGTCGCACCGAAGATTACGCCGGCCCCGCTGCCGGTTCCGAGCGGCGAGTCGAACTCTTCCTCGGGTATATCCTCGACAACTATGTGCTCGGCCCTTATAAGACGGGCGAGTTCGCGCGTAGTTAGGACCACATCCACATCCGGACCGAATCCCGCATCCTGCAGCTCCGACACGCCGCATTCGTACTTCTTCGCCGTGCAGGGCATTATCGACACATTGAAGATATTCGCAGGATCGATTCCCATCTTCTCCGCAAAATAGGTCTTTGTGATGGCGCCGAACATCTGCTGAGGCGACTTAGCCGACGAAAGCTGCCCGACATACTCGGGATATTCGTACTTTATAAATCTAACCCAGCCGGGGCAGCAGGAAGTAAAGAGGGGGAATTTCTCGTTTTCGGCGTTCTTGAGCTTAGCCAAAAATTCGCTCCCCTCTTCCATAATCGTAAGATCCGCGGTGAAGGTAGTATCGAATACATAGTCGAAACCGATGCTTTTGAGCGCTGCGACCATCCTCTTTACCGTGGCCTTTTCGCTCGAAAGCCCCAAATCCTCGGCCCATGCGCTGCGCACGGCGGGCGCAACCTGCACGATTACCACCTTGCTGTCGTCCGAAAGCGCGTCGACCACCTTCTGCACATCGTCCCTCTCGCTGAGGGCTCCCACCGGACAATGAGTTATGCACTGACCGCAGAGCGCACAGTTAGTCTCCTCGATTTCCTTGTTATCCGAAACATCGACCGTCGTCCTTCCGCCCGTATTGGAGACATCCCACACATTCATAGTCTGAACCTTGTCGCAGATCTGGATGCACCTCATGCACTTTATGCACTTGTTGGCATTGCGAATCAGAGGGAATCTCCTATTCCACCTCTCGAGCGTAAGTTCCTTCTCGTACAGCGTATCCCGCAGGCCCAGATCGTTTGCCAGAGTTTGCAGCGAGCAGTTCCCCGAACGATAGCAGAGCGTGCAATTGGAATCGTGCTGCGAGAGCAGCAGTTTGACATTCATGCGCCGCACTCTTCTTGCCAGAGGGCTGTCCGTGTTAATCACCATGCCCTCCTCGACGACATTGTTGCAAGCCGTCACCAACCTCTCCAGACCCTCTACCTCGACGACGCAGACGCGGCATGCACCTATATCGTTTATGTCCTTTAAATAACACAAATGCGGTATGCGTATATGGCCTTTCTTTGCCGCATCCAGAATCGTTGTGCCCTCCGGCACGGAAATTTTCTTGCCGTTTATCGTTAAGTTTACCATTGTACAGTCCTCCCGCCCTTGAAAATACCGTAGCCGAAATGATCGCAGCGCAGACACCTCGAGGACTCCTGCAAGGCCTCCTCTTCGCTCATGCCGAGCTCTGCGAGATCGTAATTGTCGATTCTTTCGTGAACGGGTTTCTCCTTCATGTTGACACGACCGCAGGGAGTTCTGTCCACCAGCCTTGCCTCCGGAACGACGACATCGCTCGAAATCAGATGATTGAATCCGAGATATGCATCGATATTGGCGGCTGCAACCTTGCCGGCAGCGATGGCGCGTATTACGGTCGCGGGACCCGACACGCAGTCTCCGCCCGCATAAAATCCGCCCAGTCCTCTTACTTCCGCCGTCGCCATCGAGGCGATGACACCCTCCTGAACGGAGACTCCGTACTTTTCGAATTCCTTGGACTCGATGCCCTGTCCGACTGCGATTATCAATATATCCGTCGGAATCTCCACGAGCTCCTTGTCCGCCTTATTGGGTGAAGGACGTCCGCCCTTTATTTCGCCGATAATCTGAGGCTGAATGAGAACCGATTTTATGCTTCCATCATCGTGCTTTTCTATCTTGGCCGGAGCGAAAAGATCATAGATTTCGCAGCCTTCGGCGATTGCGGCCTCTACCTCTTCCTCGAGTGCCGTCATATCGTCCTGACGCCTCCTGTACAGTACGGATACCTTATCGGCGTTCGCCCTTATAGCCGTGCGCGCGACGTCCATGGCAACGTTTCCGCCGCCTATAACCGAGACGTTCTTGCCTGTAAAATCGGGATAGATATCGTCGCCGATATCGCGGAGTATCTCGACCGCGGAATAGATACCATCCGCATCGATACCCTCGATGTTCAGCTTCCTGTCGACCTGGGCGCCGATGGCTATGTAGACCGCATCGAATTGCTTTTTAAGCTCCCCGAGGCTGATATCCTTGCCTATCTCGACTCCGGTATGAGCCTTCACGCCGGTGGAGAGGATTACATCTATTTCGTCCTGAAGCATCTTTCTTGGAAGTCTGTAATTCGGTATACCGTATCTGAGCATTCCTCCCAGCTGCTTTCTAAGTTCGAACACTTCCACCTCGTGACCCATCAGAGCAAGATAATAGGCCGCGGAAAGTCCGCTCGGACCGCCGCCCACTATCGCGACCTTCTTGCCGGTCGCAGGTCCGTTTTCAGGAACGGGAACATCGCCCGCATGCTCCGCCGCATATCTTTTAAGGCCGCGGATATTGACAGGGAAATCTATCATCGTGCGCCTGCAGCGCCTCTCGCAGGGGTGTTCACATATTAAACCGCAGACGAGCGGGAAGGGATTGTCCTTGCGGATGAGCCTTATCGCATCGGCATATCTTCCCTCGTGGACCAAGGCTATATAACCGGGCACGTCTACACCCGCAGGGCAAAGCGACCTGCAAGGCACGGGCTGGTTCAATTCGAAGGTGCACCTTCCCGAATTTATATGCGATATAAAGTCTTCACGAAAACCGTTAAGACCCTTCAATACCATATTGGCAGATTCCCAGCCTATGGCGCAATCCGAAGAATAATATACCGCCTTTGCGGTCTCCTCGATCAATTCCAGAGTCTGCTCGTCGGCATTGCCGTCCAAAACCAGATCCAGCATGTTTTCGAGCTTGCCCAACCCCACCCTGCAAGGCACGCATTTCCCGCAGGATTGCGCGTGAGTCATTTTTAGAAAAGAAGCCAGCAAGTCGATAGGACAAAGCCCGGGTGGACTTGCTACAATCCTTCTTTCGATATCCTTGTAGATGCTTTCGACTGTCTGCTCCGCCCTACTTTCCGTAATAATTGTCAGTCTGCTCAATTTCCATCACCTCTCCCTCAGGCCGAAAAGATGCTCGAGATTTTGATTAATCTCAAGCCATAAAAGATAAAACCTGTGCCATGAATCCGACCGCGACAAAACAACTCCGATGAAAGCGCCAAAAACCTTTGTCTTTCACAGTTTTGCGCGGCATAAATGTATTGACAACATTTTAACAAAATCTTTATTCTAATTCAATAGAAGTTGTTCACTTTAAAAATTTCTGAGATTTATTAATAATTGCACTAAAAATACTGAAACATTTTTTAACCCCTTGTCTTTCTGCGGCGTTTTATCTATAATCCCTTAATAACTCTGGATTTACTATAGACTTTTAGCACAATTTTTTGTATACTTCTTTTGGCACTTATTTCATATTTTATGCGGAGTTTACTATGTGTACAGGAAACGAATTTTTACAGCCACTCGAGGCATTCCTTGCCGACGACAAGCTCACGGAATCCGACTTGATTGAGATTCTTCATTTTACTCAGAATCATTTCGGATACATCCCCGACGAAGCTCAACTCTTAATCGCTAAGCGCCTGAAGATTCCAACTTCACGCGTCTACGGAGTGGTAACCTTCTACTCCTATTTCACCCAGGTTCCCAAGGGCGACAATCAGATAAGCATCTGCCTTGGAACCGCCTGCTACATCAAGGGGGCTCAAAACGTGCTGAACGAATTCGAAAAGCAGCTGGGCATCTCCTCCGGAGAGACCACCGCGGATCGTCATTTCAGCATCAACCCGACCAGGTGTCTGGGTGACTGCAGCAAGGCGCCCGTCGTCATGGTAAACGACGACATCTACTCCCGAGTGGAGCCGGGCGACGTAAGCAAAATTCTAGCGAAATACCGCAGCGACAGTCAGGAGGCAAGATAATGAACTTTCAAGAATTAAGAGACTTACAGCCGATTGCGCGCAAAAAATTGGACGAACGCCTGGCCGGAAATCCCGATGTAGAAATCTACGGAGACGGCTATCGCCTCAGCGGAGATTATTTCCGCCGTCAGACGCGCGTCGTGCTTCGCAACAGCGATATTATCGATCCGCTCAATATTGAAGAATACATAGCGATGGACGGCTATCGTGCGCTCGCCGATATACTCGAGAAAGAGATTTCTCCCGCGAATGTGGTCGAAACGATGATCGAAGCCAAACTTCGCGGCCGCGGAGGCGCGGGCTTTCCTGCCGGAAGGAAGTGGAAAGAAGCACACGATTACGATGCCGAGCGCAAGTATGTAATCTGCAACGCCGACGAGGGGGACCCCGGCGCATACATGGATCGCCACATTCTTGAGAGCGATCCCCATGCGGTCCTTGAAGGCATGGCCATCGCGGCCTACGCCATCGGCGCTGACTACGGATACATATATGTGAGGGCGGAATACCCGATCGCGGTAAAGCGCCTTCGCGCGGCGATAGCTCAGGCAGAAGAAAGAAAGCTACTCGGAGACAATATTCTGGGAACGGATTTCTGCTTCCATCTGGAGCTGCGCCTCGGTGCGGGAGCTTTCGTCTGCGGCGAAGCTACCGCGATGATAGAATCCATCGAGGGCCGACGCGGCATGCCGCGCTTTAAGCGCCACCGGACCGCGCACAAGGGCCTCTTTGGAATGCCGACCATCGTAAACAACGTCGAGACCCTGGCAAATGTAGCCGGAATTTATCGCAACGGGCCCGAGTGGTTTAAGTCCATAGGCACGGCCGGATCGCCGGGAACTAAGGTGTTCGCGCTTGTCGGCAAGATTGCAGAGCCCGGTCTGGTGGAAGTACCTATGGGAACGCCTCTTCGCGAGATTATATACAACATCGGCGGCGGTATAAAAGACAATAAGAAATTCAAGGCAGTTCAGACCGGCGGACCTTCCGGAGGCTGCATTCCCGAGCAATTTCTGGATATTCAGGTCGACTTCGACGAGCTGGTGCGCATAGGGTCCATAATGGGCTCGGGCGGAATGGTCATCATGGACGAGGACGACTGCATGGTCGATATCGCCCGCTTCTTTATGGAATTTTCCGTCGAGGAATCCTGCGGGAAGTGCACTCCCTGCCGCATAGGCAACAAGCGCATCCTCGAGCTTCTCAACAAAATAATCCACGGCGACGGACGTGAGCGCGACCTCGATTATCTTAAAGAGCTGTCGCTTGTTATCAGAGATACCTCGCTCTGCGGTCTGGGTCAGTCCGCGACGAACCCCGTCCTCTCCACGCTCAAGTATTTCGAGGACGAGTACAAGGCGCACGCTATCGATAAGAAGTGCCCGGCTGGCGTATGCAAGGCCCTCAAGCACTATTACATAAGCGATGCCTGCGTCGGCTGCGGCCTGTGCATGAGAAACTGCCCGACCAACTGCATCAGCGGTGAGCCCAGGAGCAAACATACGATAAATCAGGAAAGCTGCGTGCAGTGCGGAACCTGCGTCAATGTCTGCCCGGTAAAGGCCATCCATGTCGAATAATCAGCGGAGGATATAGATATGCTTCATTTAACAATAAACGATATGCCGATTCTGGTGAGAAAGGGAACCACCATCCTGGAAGCGGCGAAACAGCTCAATATAAAGATTCCCACGCTCTGCCATCTGGACCTACACGATTTTAAAATCGTCAACGAAAGCGTCTCCTGCCGGGTCTGTGTGGTCGAAGAGGTCGGTAAGGACAAGATGCTCACCGCCTGCTCCACCCCCTGCCGCGAAGGCATGAACATCAGGACCGACTCGATTAAGGTTATAAAGGCGCGCCGCATGATGGTCGAGCTGCTGCTCTCCAACCATCCCACGGACTGCCTCATCTGCCCGAAGAACGGCGAATGCGAGCTGCAGGCCCTGGCTGCTGATGTCGGAATCAAGACGATTCGCTACCCCGGCGCAAGAACTGTCACCAAAGTTGACCGCAGCTCCAAGTCCATAATACGCGACATGTCCAAATGCATACTCTGCAAGCGCTGCGAGACTATGTGCAGCACGGTGCAGACCGTCGGAACGCTCACGGATGTGGGCCGCGGCTTCGACACTGTAGTCGGCACCCTACTGGCTAAGCCGATGCACGAGACGAGCTGCACCTTCTGCGGCCAGTGCCTCGCCGTCTGTCCGACGGCTGCCCTCACGGAAGTGAATAACGAAGACAAGGTCTGGGATGCCCTCAGCTCCAGCAAGACCGTCATCGTTCAGACAGCACCTGCAGTCCGCGTCGCCCTCGGAGAAATATTCGGAATGGCGCCGGGAACCGACGTAACCGGCAAGATGGTAAGCGCCCTTCGCGCGATGGGATTCGACCGCGTCTACGACACGAACTTCGCCGCGGACGTAACCATAATAGAGGAGGCTTCCGAATTGGTTCATCGTCTTACTCACAACGAGAACCTGCCACTGCTTACCTCCTGCTGCCCGAGCTGGGTAAAATTCATCGAACATAACTATGGAGATATGCTTCATATTCCTTCATCCTGCAAGTCGCCACACGAGATGTTCGGCTCCATAGCCAAGACCTACCTCGCCGAAAAGATGGGCATAGACCCTAAGGACATGGTAGTCGTCTCGGTTATGCCCTGCGTCGCCAAGAAATATGAATCCGCCCGTCCGGAGCTGGCTAGCGAAGAAGGCATAAGCGATGTCGATATCGTAATTACAACCCGCGAGCTCGGCCACATGCTCAAGGACCTCTCCCTCGATTTCCCGAATCTCCCGGACAGCGACTTCGACGACTTTATGGGAGAATCCTCGGGCGCCGCTTCCATATTCGGAACCAGCGGCGGAGTCCTCGAAGCGGCGATTAGAACGGCTTACGAGTGGGTCACGGGTGACTATCTCGAGTCCCTCGACTTTACAGAACTGCGCGGCCTAAAAGGTATCAAGGAAGCGATTATTCCTCTCGGAGATAAGCAGCTGCGCGTCGCTGTATCCAGCGGCCTCGGCAATGCTCGCAAGCTCCTCGACAGCATACGCAGCGGGGAAGCTCAGTACGATGCTATAGAGATTATGGCCTGCCCCGGCGGCTGCATAGACGGCGGCGGCCAGCCCTATACCCACGGAGATACCGAGATTATCCAAAAGCGCATGAACGCCATCTATGCCAACGACCGCAAGAAGATAATCCGCCAGTCGCACAAGAATCCGCAGGTAAAGAAGCTCTACGACGAGTTCCTGGGCGAGCCTTACGGCGAAAAGGCGCATCAGATTCTGCACACTACATATACGCTTAGGCCTAAGATTTAGCTGCGGAACTGTTGAATATTCGCACAAAGCTTTAACTGTTTATACAAAAGGCGGACCGTCGGGTCCGCCTTCGTATTATTCTATTAATTCGTTTCGGCAAAACGCTCTCCGGGCATCCGCAAAATTGAGTTAATAATTATCTCTTCTTCGCGCTCTTATAAGATATTACTGCATCTTCTCGCGATACGCGTTTGCAATATCCTCCACCAGAGCATCGAATCCGGCTGTAGCCTCCTCAAATCCCCGGGGAACTACACCATCACCTTGGGCGCGGAACCAACCTTCGCCATAATCTCTATCGTCATCTTCAAATTGGATTTCCATGGTAAACATGATTGAATCGTTTTCAAGATCTTCCTTGTCAAAGCCCTGCCACCAAAATATCTTATTCTCGTCGTACACCCGCGCAAGCTGATCGAAGAATCCTGCTATAAACTCCTGATCCTCCTCCGAGTCCCATACAATTTCCACGCGCTCGTAGGGATCCTCGGGAAGGAAGAAATTCGCTTCCATTGTAAACTTATCCCCGTCCCTTTTTATATCGAATCCGTAATTGTACTCGTTCGCCTTGCCGTCTCTGTAATGATATAAGAAGAAGCGCGTTATATGAGCCCCCGCGTAGCTCTCCGGAACCGGAAACTCGGGCAAAAAGAGATCTCTGATTTCCTTCCCCCACTCGCTTTCGGTATCGCTGTTCATGTAAAAAACTATCGACTCGCCGGATTCGTATTTGCAGCTGAAATAGGTGGGCTCATTCGGCAGACCCGCTGTTACCCTGTCTATGCCGTTGCGGCTCGCCAGACCGTATTTGTCGATTATCTCCTGGAGGCTCACTAAGAATTCCGACCCGACAGCAATCTTAGTCCCGCTGTCGCCGAGGCTTCTGCTGAGCAGGGCGCTGCCATCCGGCTGTTTTTCGGCATGGAAGGTATAACCGTAGTCCCAAACCCCCATCCTAAGCTCGAAGCGGGTCTTAAAAGAAACTATGTCCTTCGACTCTATCTTCTTGGGCGCGTTCGGATCCGACCTGTCGGTGACCCCGCCCGTCTCCTCGACTTCGTTCTTATTTTTGAAAAATGCACACGAGCTCAGAATCAAGGCTATAAGAAGTACGGGGACAAAATATAGAAACTTCATGGTAAATCTCCGTCCTTTCATCGTACCGCTCCTCAATTCAATTCATAGGCTATCGCCTGCCTGTCGAGTAATCTTGCTCCGTTCTCCCAGATATACATCTCCATTTCGTAGTATGTAACTTTAATCGGCGTTCCCTTTTCCGTATTTTCCAAGGCCCAGACATCTTCTAACTCGTAGGATATGAAGAACGAATACACAAATCCGTCATTATCTTTCATAATAATGTATACGTAGTCTCCCGTGGCGAGCTCTTCAAAGGTGCCTTCGACTACTTTTTTCTCGCTCTTCCAAAGCTTTCTGGTCGTGGTGGGCTCGGCGAGGAATTCGTCCGTGCTTCCGTAATAGGTCTCGACGCCGATCACATACTTGTACAGGCCCTCCTCTCCCGTCGCAGGATCGCGGAGCTCCTCATTGTACCAAATGATGTAGAAATACGGCATGTCATAATCCTCGCCCAGGAGACGCTCGCCCTCGCGCACAAAAGTCAAGGATGTCCTATCGTTAAGCAAACCCTTAAATTCTACGGCTTCGATCGGATAGCCGTCGAAGGATTCCTCCAGGCTTACGAGT
>JAAZLU010000007.1 GCA_012799165.1 Clostridiales bacterium | reverse complement strand
TTTAGGCGGCCGGGATGAGCTTGAACGATTTCGGCTGTTTTAGCGTTATCGTGGTCGCCGTCGCAGGTAATGCCCCATTCTATTCCCACTTCGTCCATATGCTTCACAAATTGAGCTGGTGTGAGCTCATGCTTTTCAGCCGCCTCGCTGACAAGCCGCAGGAATCCCCCTTTGCCCTCGCTTGCAAAAACGGCTTCAAGTTCCGCCATGCTCAAGCCGGCTTGAGCTGCAATGCCGGGTCCATAGCTATCTTTGTAGCCGCGATACACGGGATCCAAACACATGCTGCTCAGCATACTTGTCAGTGCCTTCGCACTTAAGGGCATATCAAGACAAAGATCAATAACTTTTCTCATAAAATTGCCTCCAATAAAAATATGCTACGCAATTTCTTAACCCGCTTCGTATTGAGCAGGCGACTTGTTACTCATTGTGCGGCCATATTTTGCTTGTGTCGACAAGCTATCACGAATGAAATTTGTTGTCAATATATTCGTACTGTGGAATTTTTTCTTCTCAGCGGAAAATTCTTGTTGCAAGATATTTCATAATAGGCTACAATCAAGCATAAGTTGCACTTCATCACTGCAGTGTGCTAAATCGTCACCTTAAGACTCAATTTAAGTTTTGTCCGGGCATATAGCACGCAAAAGCGTTCTGGATAAAGCAATAAAATACATCCTTTATCGGAAGATTTACTGAATTAAGGTCGACTTGGACTAAAATTATTTTTAGCAAATTTTTAAGATTATTCCAATACAGAAGGCAATGAGGTTTTTAGCGGATTATCGTTGGATTATTTCTTCATTAAGACAAAGGTACAGTTTTAGAGGAGGATTGTAAATGGACTATTGCGAGCTGATTGTAGAAAAAGTTGGTCGAGTCGGTGTACTTACACTAAACCGTCCGCCAAAGAATTCGTTCAGCAAGAAACTGCTCAAGGAAATGTTGAATGCCATGGAAGCTTTTGAGCGGGACGATGATATCCGCACCGTTTTTCTCAAGAGCAGCGGCGAAGATTTTTCCCAAGGCGCCGATTCCGAAGATATCAAAAAGGCATTGGCTGGTCAGGTGGAGGATATAAAGGAAAGCTTCGCTGAATTGGGCGGTGCTTTGATAGAAAAAATTGATAATTATCCTAAGTCCACCATAGTGGCCGCCAAGGGCCGCTGTATAGGCGGTTCAAGCGCAGTATTCAACGCCTTCGATATTCGCATCGTTGGAGAAAGTTTTTTTATCAAGGACGGCGATATTTATTATGGAGCCGTAGGTTCCTGGGGGATGAGCAGCCTCCGCCTTCCTATTTGGATCGGTCGCAATCGAATTATGGATTACATGTTCCTTAACGAAGGCCTCAGCGGTCGCATGGCTTATGAAATGGGTATAGCCAGTAAAGTTGTCGCAGATGAGCTGGTGGACGAAGTCGGTATGTATTACGCTCAAAAGATGTCAAGCGCAGCGCCTTTGGCTGTAAAGTACTTTAAGGAATGTGTGCGAAAAGTACTGTACGGTGCCGGCCTGGAGGAAAGCCGTAATTTTGAGTTGGAGGTCGCAAATAAAGTCCTGGCAACAGAGGACGCTAAGGCCGGACTGGCCGCTATCATTCGCGGTGAGCAGGCAGAATTTTTTGGTCGATAGTCACCTACTTAATAAAAATTACCAGCTTTCAAATTTGAAAGATAGTATAGAAAGAAACTAATAGTATTGTGAAAAGGAGTAATAACATGAAACTGTTCCCCAAATTTATGGTTTTGACTTTGGCGATGCTTATGTTGCTGACCGCTTGCGGCGGCGAGAAAACCGGTATCTCCGACGACAATTCCATCAGCCCCCGTAGCGATTTGGTTATCGGCATTATTACCGAACCTACGGCCCTAATCCCCAGTACTGCGGCATCAGATGCTCAGAGCAATGGCCGGATTGTAGACAACATATATGAAGGTCTGCTGTATGTGGATGAGTCCGGTAACATTCAGCCCAATATTGCGGAGAGTTGGGAAATTTCTACCGATGGCCTTACCTACACTTTCCGCCTGCGCGATGATGTAAAATTTCACAACGGTGATATTTTGACTGCAGAGGATGTCAAATATACTTTCGATGAATGCGCCAAAGCCGGTTATAGTGTAGAGATTACCGGCACATTCGCCGAAACTATCGCCGAAGATGACACTACTTTCGTTCTGAAGTTGACCATGCCCAGTTCCCCTATGTTACGTAATATTGCCGTTGCTCGCGGTTTGTATATTATGAATAAGGCCGTCGCAGAGCAGTTGGGAGACAAGTTCTCCGTTGCTCCCGTCGGCGCCGGTTCCGGCCCCTACAAGTTTGAATCTTGGGAATCAGGTCAGAATGTTTGCTTGGTCTCCAACGAAGAGTATCGCAAAGGTGCTCCTTCAATCAAGAAGGTAGTTTTTAAGTTTATAAAAGAGGCCAGCGCAGGAGCTATCGCTCTGGAAACCGGTAATGTCGATATATATGGCGATGTCAGCATGGTCGATGTCCCCAATCTGCAAAATAACAAAGACCTTCAGGTTAGCCTGATTCAGGGCGATTATGTATACTATCTGTGCATGAATCAGAAGAAGGATATATTCAAGGATATTCGTGTCCGTCAGGCTATTGCCTATTCCCTCAATCTGGATGAACTTATCATGGCTGTTACCAACGGTATCGGAGGTACAAAGACCGGATCATTGACCACCCCCAGCTGCTTCGGTTACAAGAAGTATGATCCCGTCGAGCAGGATTTTGAGAAGGCTAAACAGTTGCTGGCGGAGGCCGGCTATCCGGATGGCATCACGATTGAGGTGGCCATTTCCGACGGTAGTCGCAAGAAAATAGGCGAGACTATGAAGGGTATGTTGAAGAATGCCGGCATCAATGTTGAGCTGAAGGGTTTTGAAATTTCTGCTCTGGCCGATTACTGCACCAAGGATAACCACGATATCGTTCCGATGGTTGCCAAGGGTTATATCTATGATGCTGACTCCGAGCTTACCGACAAGGTCGTTACGGGTACTTGGGGCAACTTCTCGCGAATAAGTATCCCTCGTATCGACGAATTGATGGCTTTGGGGCGTCAAGAACCAGATGATGCCAGACGCATCGAGATGTATCACGAGGTCCAGGATATAGTCCATGACGGATATCACATTATCCCCCTGTATTATGTAAATAATGTTTCCGCTGCCGACGTCAAGCTTAAGGGATTTAAGACGCGCCCCGACCTGAGCTATCATGTCTGGGAGCTGAGTTGGTAGTCGCAGCGCAATATCTAATCTTTGCTTGCGTCTTGTGGAGTCTTATAAATTGAAATTGATGTGCGCTCCGTGCTCTGCGAGTGTACGGAGTGCGCATTCATTATTCTTTTTGTTTTTCCTGTGAGTCGAAAAGATATCGTTTCACAGCTTGCACATTTAGGAGGGAGCTGTTTTGTATAGATATGTAATCAAACGGCTACTGTTGATAATACCGATTCTTTTAGGTGTTATCCTAATCGTTTTTACAATTATGAATGTGACTCCGGGCGATCCCGGTCGTCATATGTTGGGTATGAGTGCTCCTCAAGAGGCAGTAGATGCATTAAATGAGACTTTGGGTTATAACGACCCTTTTCCCGTCCGTCTGCTTAATTATCTAAAAAATATGGTGCGCCTGGATTTCGGTAACTCTTACCGAACGAAGCAGCCGGTGTTCGATGAGATTATCAATCGCTTTCCCGTTACATTTAAGCTTGCCATCGGCACAATGATACTTACTATATTAATAGGTATTCCCCTTGGAGTCTTAGCTGCAGTGCGTCAATATTCCAAGTTGGATATGATTACTACTTTTACTGCGCTGCTTCTGGCGGCTGCTCCTTCTTTTTGGTTAGCGCTGCTGATGATTCTGCTGTTTTCTTTGTATCTGAATATTTTACCACCCAATGGCATAGGTTCTTTCAGTCATTACATTATGCCCATGCTCACGCAGGCCGTGGTTTACGCCGCCTCCACTCTCCGTATGACCCGCACCACGATGTTGGAGGCAATTCGCCAGGATTATGTGCGAACTGCTCGAGGCAAGGGTGCCAGCGAAGCACGCGTCATATGGAGACATGCCATCAAGAACGCCTTGCTTCCCGTTATCACATCTCTCGGCATGTCCTTCGGTGCCATGTTGGGAGGCACTATCGTCATTGAGCAGGTGTTCAGCATGCCCGGTTTGGGCTCTCTGGTTATCTTGGCCATAACCACCAAAGACATTCCGCAGACAATGGCGGTCACAATTTTTCTTGCTACATTGTTCTGCATGATTATGTTGGTGGTAGATCTGTTATATGCCTTTATAGATCCTAGGGTTAAGACCCGCTACCTTCAGGGGAGGCTGGCGAGATGAAAACGAATCAGGTCGGCAACTTCGCTCAGGACCTTTCTGAGTACGATGAACAGCTTTTCAAAGAGTATAAGAAGGTCAATCCTGTCGTCGGAGTCTGGCGTCGGCTAAAAAAAAGTAAATTAGCAATGTTGGGTTTATTCTTCCTTCTTGTTCTGGCTTTTGCTGCCATCTTTGCCGATTTTATCTGTGATTACGAAAGCATGGCAATTGAGCTGAATATTGCGAATCGACTTCAAGGTCCTTCCATAGAACACTGGTTCGGCACGGACGGCCAGGGGCGAGACCTCTTCGCTCGCGTCATACACGGTGCTCGTGTTTCTCTCGGCCTTGGTCTGACATGTACCGCTCTCTCCGCCTTATTGGGCTTGATCCTTGGTTCCATCTGCGGTTATTTCGGCGGTGTCATCGATAATGTTATAATGCGCGTGCTGGACTGCGTTATGTGTATTCCCGGGGTACTTATGGCACTTGCTTTAGTCGCTGCAATGGGACAGAGTACTGCTAATCTGATTATTGCGCTAACGGTGTCCTATATTCCTTCATTCACGCGAATTGTTCGCGCTTCAGTTATTAGCGTAGCCGGCAACGAATATGTAGAAGCCGCCCGCGCATCAGGCTTGGATACTCCACGCATTATTTCCAAATATATCCTTCCCAATGCCGCCGGCCCCGTCATTGTAGAGATAACCATGAATGTTGCCAGTATCATCAAAGCTGTAGCTAGTTTGAGTTTTATCGGTTTAGGTGTTGTGCCTCCCACCCCCGAATGGGGCGTAATGCTGTCTGAGAGCCGCGAATTTATGCGCTACTCTCCCTATCTGGTTATTTTCCCGGGTTTAGCCATAATCATCACTTCATTGGCTTTCAATCTTTTGGGTGACGGTTTGCGCGACGCATTGGATCCCCGGCTCAAGGATTGATAGGAGGAAATCTGCATGAGTGATAAATTCTTTTCCATTGAAAATCTCTCTGTTGAATATATTGCGGATGACGAAGTTGTTAAAGCCGTAAATGGCATTACCCTCTCCATGAAAAGGGGGGAAACTCTCGGATTGGTAGGCGAGACCGGTGCCGGGAAAACCACATCTGCATTGGCCGTAATGCGCCTCTTGCCTCCCAGAACGGGGCGAGTAGTCTCCGGCAGCATCACCGTGGGAGATATCGATATTCTCTCTTTGTCCGAACCTGAGATGCGCAAACTGCGCGGCGAATTGGTAGCGATGATATATCAGGATCCTATGACCAGCCTCAACCCCGTTATTACGGTTGGCGATCAAATTTTGGAGGTTTTGGAGTTACACAAGCGCCAATCCAAGGCTGCAATGAAAGCTCGTGTGGCGGAATTGTTGGAATTGGTAGGTATCTCTGCAGAGCGTGCCGACGAGTATCCTCATCAGTTTTCGGGCGGCATGAGGCAACGTGTGGTCATTGCAATGGCCTTGGCTTGTGAACCCGAACTACTCATAGCAGATGAACCCACCACTGCATTGGATGTCACTATCCAGGCTCAAGTTTTGCAAATGATTAGAGAACTGAAGACCAAGCTGAATACCTCGATGCTCCTAATTACTCACGATTTGGGTGTTGTTGCCCATACTTGTGACAATGTGGCTATCATGTACGCCGGTGAGATCGTCGAACAGGGGACTGTAGCGGACATTTTCAATGGTAAAAGGCATCACCCTTATACGAACGGCCTGTTCGGTTCCATTCCTCGTCTCAATAAACAGTCCAAACGCCTCAATCCTATCGAGGGCATGCTACCTGATCCCACCAATCTACCTGAGGGTTGCAATTTTTCTCCTCGTTGCCCTAGTTGTATGGAGATTTGCAAGATAAAATCTCCTCGTTTTGTTCAGAGCGGCACCCATCGGATTGCTTGCCACCTATATTCTTCTGAGGGAGGTGCTAACGCATGAACAGACCCCTTATTCAAACGGTAAATCTGAAGAAATATTTCAATACTCCCCGGGGAAAACTTCATGCCGTAGATAATATTAATCTGTCTATAAACCGTGGACAAACGCTGGGTGTGGTAGGTGAATCCGGTTGCGGGAAATCTACGCTCGGTCGGGTTCTGCTTCGTCTGGTTGAAGCCACCGGCGGCCAAGTCCTGTATAACGGAGAAGACATCCTTCAATACAATGCCAAACAGGTCAAGAAGAT
Source organism: Clostridiales bacterium (assembly GCA_012799165.1). Lineage (GTDB taxonomy): Bacteria > Bacillota > Clostridia > Peptostreptococcales > Anaerovoracaceae > RUG11894. The sequence goes on along the minus strand of JAAZLU010000007.1, from coordinate 2,990 downwards.
GCGCGCCAAGATGCAGATGATCTTTCAGGATCCGTATGCTTCCCTAAATCCCCGCATGACGGTAAGTGAAATCATCGCCGAACCCATACGCATCTTGGGAACCATAACGGATTCTCGTGAGCTCAACCGCAAGGTGTTCAGGCTGATGAGTACTGTCGGTCTTGCCGGTCGTTTGGTTAATGCATACCCTCACGAACTGGATGGAGGCCGCCGTCAGCGCATAGGTGTGGCACGCGCACTTGCTGTGGATCCGGAGTTTATAGTCTGCGACGAGCCGGTCTCCGCTTTAGATGTATCTATTCAAGCTCAGATTCTCAATTTGCTTATGGACCTGCAGGATGAGATGGGGCTTACCTATATGTTTATAACCCACGACCTGTCTGTGGTGCGTCACATCAGCAACAATATTGCGGTTATGTATCTGGGGCAGTGTGTTGAACTTTGTTCTGCCGAAGAACTGTTTCGCAATCCCTTGCATCCTTATACAAGAGCACTTTTAGCTGCCATCCCCGAACCCGATTTGAACCACAGGATGGGAGAGATTATCAAGGGTGAGCTTACATCTCCCATCGCACCTCCTGCTGGCTGTCGCTTTGCAAACCGCTGCAAACACTGTGCCGATGAATGCCTTAGACAGGAACTGTCTTTTAGCGAAGTCACTCCGGGTCATTTTGTCATGTGTAAACGATATTCGGATGACATTTGAATTTGAGGTAGCATAAAAAAGGACCGGCCATAATGTGGCCGGTCTGCTTTTATTCAAGAAGCTTTTCCAGCTCCTGAAGGGCTCTGCCTCTGTGGCTGATAAGATTCTTGATTTCTTCGGGGAGTTCCGCAAAGGTTTCGCTATAGCCCTCCGGTACGAATAGGCTGTCGTAGCCGAATCCTCCGCTTCCGCGCTCCTCTTCGGCGATGGTCCCCGAGCAAATTCCTCTTGCAACTATGGTTTTACTTTTCGGAAAGCACAGCGCGATGCAGCATTCGAAGTGAGCGCCGCGCTCCGAGATGCCTCGCATCTCTTCCAGCAGTTTCGTCCTGTTTGCCGCATCGTTTCCGTGCTCCCCGGCGTATCTGGCAGAGTGAACCCCCGGTGCACCGCCGAGAGCATCGACGCAGAGTCCGGAGTCGTCACCTATGCATGGGCGCCCGAGCATTTCGCAGAGAGTTTCGGCTTTTATGAGGGCGTTTTCACGGAAGCTTTCCCCGTTTTCCTCTATCTCAAAATCCCCGTAGCCCACATCCTTCATGGAGAGCAACTGCATTCCGTATTTTTCCGCAATACCTTTGAGCTCCTTCAGCTTTCCCTCGTTTCGAGTTGCTACAACCAATATATTATCCACGTCCACTCCTATGTATTTTCTGTATGTGCTATGATAAAATAATATTATAAATAAAGTAATTTATTATAAAATAGAGCAGTTAAAACATCAAGTTCGCAGCTGAGCGGGGGATCATTATGAAAAAATCGATATGCATAATTTTGATGATTGCCGTCATTTTCGGGATGAGTTCGGTCCCGGTAAGTGCGCTCACCCCGGAGCCCAAGCTGGAAGCCGCTGCCGCCATACTTGTGGACATGTCCGACGGCAAGGTGCTGTTCGAAAAGGATGCGGATTCGAGGCAGTTCCCCGCGAGCACGACAAAGATGCTCACCTGCCTTTTGGCGCTCGAAAAACTCGACCTTCAGACCATCATAAAGGTGGATGCGGAAGCTGCCGGCACTCGTGGAAACACAATAAAACTTAAGGAAGGCGAGAGCATGGATTTGCTGAATATGCTGCACGGGATGATGATACCCAGCGCGAATGATGCCTCCGTCGCAATCGCCAAGGCAATTACAGGTTCGGTGGAGTCCTTCGCTTCGATGATGAATGTCAGGGCGCGGGAACTCGGCTGCAAGGAGAGCAATTTCGTAAATCCCAGCGGCATACACGACGAACTGCATTACAGCAGTGCGAGGGATCTTGCACTCATCGCGCTCGAATGTATGAAGAACGAGACTTTCAGACAGATTGTTGCCAAATACGAATACACTCTTCCTGCGACTGAAAAGAGCGGCGAAAGGGAGCTCAAAAGCACAAATTTCCTTCTGAACGACACGGAGGACAATCACAGAATATATGTCGGAAACGATCTTCGCTACTGCAAATACGAGGGAACCATAGGTGTGAAGACCGGGTACACGAGCAAGGCCGGAGGCTGCCTTGTAGCAGCCTGCGAGAGGAACGGTACCAGACTCCTATCTGTCGTATTGGGATCCTCCGGGATGGGACGTTTTGCAGACAGTATCAAGGTGCTGGACTGGGGCTTTGAAAATTACCGAACTATAAACGTGCTCAGCGGCGGATACAGCTTCGGGGATATTAAGGTGATCCGCGGGGAATTCAATAAGGTCGAAGCGGTGCTTCTTGCGGACATCTTCCATACCCTTCCCATGGATGCCTCAATCGACATAATGAGCGCTCGCGCGGTGTTGGAGGAAAGCCTCAAGGCACCCGTAAAGAAAGGCGATGTCGTAGGCGAGGTGACTCTGTATGAGGGCGAAGAGATAGTCGGTACATATTCTGCAGTTGCAGCGAAGTCCGTCGCGGAGGGAGGGCCCCTGTCCGCATTCGGAATCGAGGACAGCGCCGCAGCGCGAATCTGGAAAATCGCGTTGATAGTCCTCGGGGCAATATTGGCCCTATTGCTGGTAATCATAATTGTTATAATGCGCAAAATTAAGATAAATAAGGCGAAAAAGATCGCCAGAAAGCGCAAGAGAGAGAAGCAGGAGGCGGCAAGGCGCGCGGAGTGGGAGCGTTACTACGAAGATAAAAAATACGGAAGGGATGAGCCGCCTTGGAGCGAGGAATAATGTTCGATATAAAGGAAGAACTTAAAAAACTGCCCGACAGCCCCGGTGTGTATCTGCACAAGGACGAGTTCGGGCAGATAATATATGTGGGCAAGGCGATTTCACTCAGAAACAGAGTGAGGCAGTATTTTCA
>JAAZLU010000072.1 GCA_012799165.1 Clostridiales bacterium | reverse complement strand
GGCAGGGAACGGAGATTCCGCTCGCTGCGACGCCTTCCATATTGAGACTCATCGCGCCTGCGTCCGTGCCGCCGCCGGCCAAAATATCCATCTGATAGGCTATTTTGTTCTTCTCCGCCAGTTCCACCAAAAGCTTATTGAGCTCCGGATTGGATATCACGGATCCGTCCTTAACCTTTATCGCGGCGCCCTTGCCCACAGTGGAACTGCAGTGATGCTTGTTCTTTGGGATACCCGCATCGCCGGTTACGTCTACCGCAATGCCGATCTCGGGGTCTATCCCGAAGCTCGCAGTCTTAGCGCCGCGAAGCCCAACCTCTTCCTGCACAGTAAACACAAAGTAAAGGTCGTTGGGGCTCTTTTTGAGCATCTCCATGGCCATCAAAAGCACGGCGCAGCCCGATCTGTTATCCATATAGGGAGCGATTATGGTCTCGTTCATGCCGACGCTTATGCGCGTATCGTAGACAGCCATATCGCCGGGCTTTACATGCGTCGCGGCTTCCTCGGCAGAAGTTGCGCCTATATCGATAAACATATCGGAAAGCTTCGCCTTACCCTCGTCTTCGATTTCATCGCAATAGACGACACCCTTTACGCCGTTCTCAAAGCGGACGGGAGTTCCTATTAGCTGCGTCGGAGGCAACCAGCCTATCCTGTCAAAGCGGAGCTGCCCTTCCTTTTCGAGGTGGGTCACCATGAGCCCCAGCGAATCCATATGTGCGGCAAACATTATGCGCTTGCCTTCACCTTTTTTATGGCAGATCAGATTGCCCATAACATCCGTGCGCATCTCATCGCAAAAAGGCTTGGCCAGATCAGCTATTACCTCGCGAATTCCCGCCTCGCGCCCGCTGGGCCCGAAGGCATCGTTCAACATATTGAGTGTTTTTATTATATCCATACTATTTCACCTTTCCTGCGGCCAGCGCATCTATAAACAGCTTTACGAGCTTGAATGCTTTTTCGATATCGCCGGTATCTGCAACTGTCGAAGCAGAATGCAAATACCTGACGGGAGTCGAAATATTGGCGACCCTCACGCCCTCTCTGCTCCTCTGAATGCTTGCGGCATCCGTGCCTCCGGCTATGACGTTCTTTATCTGCCAGGGAATTGCGGCGCCGTCGGCGAGTCCTTTTAATGCATCGAAGAGCCCTTGATCGTATATAGTTCCCCTATCTACACAGCCTATTACAGGACCCTTGCCGATGACGCTTATCTTCTTGGAATCCTCCACTCCGGGTATATCCGCCGAGGTCGTCCCTTCCAAAACAAGCGCGATATCGGGCTCAAGCGCGAAGGCCGCCACCTCTGCACCTCTCAAGCCGACTTCTTCCTGCACCGTAAAGACGAAGTGGATATCCATCGGAAGATCGCTCTCGATCAGCTTTACCATCATGGCGCAGCCAAGCCGATCGTCCATGGCCTTAACTTTGACCTTATTGTTTCCTTTACCGAAGCGAACGAAGTCGGAGTCGAAGACTATCGGATCGCCGATCTTAACCAGTTTCTCCGCTGAGTCTTTATCGGGGGCGCCGATATCTATATACATGTCGTATATCTTGGGAACTACCTTTTCTTCCGCGGCGCTAACTAAATGATAAGCCTTGAGCCCTATAACTCCGGGCACTTTGGCATCTCCGACAAGCACCTTTCTTCCGAGCACTACCTTGGGGTCGATTCCGCCTACGGTCTCGAATCTCAGGTAGCCTTCCTCCTCAATCGCATTGACAATAAAACCTACCTCATCCATATGCGCGGCAATCATAAGCTTCTTTCTGCTCTTCTTTGCGCCCTTCTTATAGACGAAGAGGTTCCCCATGTTATCGACCTTCATCTCGTCGGCATAGGGTCTGCATTTGTCCGCGATAATCTTTCTTATCTCATCCTCATAGCCGGAAATCCCGGAGGCGAGGCAGAGTTCTTTCAATAATTTCAGCATTCGTACACCTCCTCGAAGGGTTCGGCTATCGCATAAGCTATGAGCTCTGCCAGCCATTCAATGTCCCTGACGTCGACAACCTCGATGGGTGTATGCATGTAGCGAGTTGGGAGCGATAGGAGGGTCATATTAAAACCGGCCCTCGCAACCTGCATCGGCCACGCATCGGTGTATGTATTTCCGCCCGCCGCTCCGAGCTGATGAGGCAACCTGTGCTTCTTTGCGAGCTCCACTAGATGAGAGGATATGTGGCGCTGGATATTCGGGCCTATGGTTATCTCAGGGCCTCCACCAAGCTTGCCGACTCTATTTTTGGGACCTCCATCCACGGTATGAGCATGACAGACATCCACAACTATGCAGTAGTCGGGGTTCAAGGCATAAGCACCCGTAACGGCACCTCTTGAGCTCGTCTCCTCCGCCGTCGAACCCATTATATAGACATCGTAGTCGATGTCTCTTCCCTGCAGCAGTTCCATAGCCCTCATGCAGGCCACAAAGCAGGCGCGGTCGTCGAGCGAGGCGCTGCAGTATAGATTTTCGCCGAGGCTGTAGCTCGCCTTCCTGAAAGACACCGGAGTGCCCACGGGCACCAGCTTTTCAGCCTCTTCCTGAGTGCAGCCTATATCGATGCGCAGATCCTCCATAGGAGTAGTCTTTGAAGCATTCTCCCTATCCATTATATGGGGAGGCAGGCATGTGACCACCCCGAATATCGGGGGTTCTGTGAGCACCGTAAGCTCGCGACCCGGGAGCATGCGCGGATCCACGCCGCCTAACTTCGCAAATCGCAGGAAGCCATCCTCTATCCCGGTGACGACAAGCCCGATTTCGTCGAGATGAGCCACCAACAGGACCTTTTTCGCATCCTTCTTTCCGCAGCGCTTTGCACCGATGGCATTTCCGGCCCTGTCGATCCAGGTCTCGTCGCAAAGCGGCTCTATCAGCTCTATCGCCTTGCGCACCACCTTGTCTTCAAAACCGGAAGGCCCGCACTCGGTGCAGAGCGCCTTCATGGTCTCTCTTAAATCCATAAATTCTCCTTTTTTCTTTTGAAATAATTTATTGAACATTGTTCAAGGCCTGTAGCCTTTTAAAAACCGCTATTAGAGAGGTATCGGCTATCCCCAAAGATCCTCGGGGTAAAGTCTCTCTAACTTCTTTTGCTTCATGGCTTCCACTATCTCCGGACGGTCCTCCTTGTAGGTAACGCCGTACCATCTTTCGTGGCACTCGAGCACGCTGAGCTCAGCCTTACCCTCCTCTATTATGCTGCTGACAGTTGCAGGAAGCAGATACTCACCCTTCTGCGGGTTCTCGCGGACTATGCGTTCGAGCTCAGCCCTCTCCCGCTCACGGAGCTCCTTCATAAGGCTCTTCGTAAAGCCGAAAAAATTCATAGAAACGGGCGTTCCTTCGGGAATTTCAATCAGGGTTTTACCATCGTCCCGGCTGTACTGAATCTTACCCGCACTTTTTTGAACTTTGTGAGCCTCCTCTATGCCTAGCAATCTACCTTCTTCGTCCATCCTGCAGATGCCGCGGGAAACGCCGCCGTATTCGGTGAGGGTATTCTCTATCTTGTAGGCCGCCATGCAGTAATCGTACTTATCCGAATCCTTTGCCGATGCAAGATAGTCGTAAACAATCTTAAAGGCATCCGCTCCGTAGTAGTCGTCCGCGTTTATGACGGCAAAAGGGCCATCTATAATATCTCTTGCAGCCAGAATCGCATGGCTCGTCCCCCAGGGCTTCACTCTCCCTTCAGGGATTTCAATGCCTTCGGGTATATCGTCGAGCTCCTGATAGGCGTACTTTATATCCATTCTCTTCGCAGCACCGCGATTCATCAAAGCCTTAAAATCTTCCTCTATCTCTTGCTTTATTATGCATACGGCGGATTCAAAGCCTGCTCGCTTCGCATCGTAGAGCGAAAAATCGATTATCAGCTCGCCATTCGGACCTATCGGGTCCATCTGCTTGAGCCCCCCGTAGCTACTTCCCATCCCCGCCGCCATTATAACGAGTACCGGTTTTTTCTTCATAAAATCTCTCCTCTTCTATCCCCTATGCGCAGCAATCAGCGGCCATAACAATTTATGCCGCACTACCTTTATATGATATAACATTTTCTCTAGTTTAACCAAATAATATGTAGAAAATGTTGTATCACTTTTACGAACCTAACACAGGTGATACGAACGAAGCGAAGTAAAGTAGCAACTGATGTAGGTTCCATGCAAAGCCTTCCCAAGAGAGCGAGAGATAGCGAAGCTCGATTGGAAAAATGCGACTGCTACATGTATGGTTGTGATATTGCATTTCCGCCACTTTTGACAATTTATTTAAATGTTTTAATTGAAAAGCTTCCGCGGACTTGATATCATATTTTTTAATTAAGAGGTTTGAGCTTTTAAGCGTTCAAGGGAGAAAGACAAAACTGATGAGAAAGACAAAAATGCTTAACATATACCTGCCCGCGAGCGCAGAAAAATCAGGCGAGGCCTCTATATTAAAATCCCAGCGATGTTGCATGGCGAGATGAACGCAGGCTAGAAGGACACTGCCTTCTTTTACCCGCGTATTTTTGTATTCATTCGCCCGTGGAATTTCCCGCTAAGATGCGGGGCTTTCAAATATTTGCATATCGCTAGGAGAATAAAATGTCAACTCTATATACATCTATGGAGCAGCTTATCGGTAAAACTCCGCTGCTCGAACTTACGAATATTCAAAAGAAACTAAATCTGCAAGCTCGCATACTTGCTAAGCTCGAATTTCTCAATCCTGCCGGCTCGACCAAGGATCGCATAGCAAAGGCCTTGATAGATGATGCAGAGCGGAGCGGAAGACTCAAACCGGGCGGAACTATAGTGGAGCCCAGCTCCGGCAATGCAGGGATAGGCCTCTGCGCCGTCGGCGTTCCGAGGGGCTATAGAGTAATAATCGTAATGCCCGAAGACATGTCGCTGGAGAGGCGCAAATTGGTTAAAATCTACGGCGGTGAGCTTGTGCTTACTTCTAAGGAAGGAAGTATTCCCGAGGCTATCGCTAAAGCTGAGAAAATAGTCAACAGCACTCCCGGAGCGATTATGACGGGTCAGTTCTCTAATCCAGCCAACCCCAAGATTCACTACGAGACCACCGGAAAAGAAATATGGGAGGATGCAGGCTGCAATATAGATTTCTTCACCGCCGGAGTCGGAACAGGAGGAAGCCTTACGGGGGTGGGTCAATTCCTCAGACGCAAAAATCCCAATATAAAAATCGTGGCACTCGAGCCCAAAAATGCGGCCACTCTCGCAGGAGAAAGTTTTCATCCGCATGCCATTCAGGGCATAGGAGATGGACTGATTCCAGAGGTCTTAGATACAACTATTTATGACGAACTCATTAAGATTTCCGATGAAGAGGCATTGGAATATACGAGGATGCTCGCAAGGGCCGAAGGACTTTTAGTGGGAACCTCCTCGGGTGCGTACCTCTGCTCCGCGGTCAAGCTGGCAAGAAGGCCCGAAAATAAAGGAAAAACTATAGCGACGATATTTGCCGACAGCGGCATGCGCTACTTTTCCACGGAGCTCTTTGATTAGAATCGGACACCTTAAATCTTTTAGAAACAACAAAGGCCGCGGAGTTTTCCGCGGTCTTATCGTGAAATGCTTCATGTAGAGTGTTACCGCTTATTGCATACTTGTATCGCTCAGCAATTTCACGAATTCTGCCGGAGCATACACGAGAATAGCTGCTTTACTGTAATCCTTAGTGTTCCGCGTCACGATGCAGTCCACGCCGGAGCGCAGCGCTGTCTCGACCATCACGGCATCCTCAAAATCGGAAATCTCTGCCGAAATAGCCTTACGGATATCCAGCGCCGTGGTGTCCAGCAGAGCGAACAACGCGCATAATTTTGTCAGAACTTCGCGGGTCGTTTTGTCGCTGTGCGTCTGTCGATGCGTCAGGTAGTAAATGTCCGTAATGGCTTTCGCCGTCAGAAAGCCTTCAAACTTCCGCTTGGCGCAGAGCAAGAAAAGCGACTGCGCATCCTTGCAGTACGGCTCACGACTTTGCAGCGCGTCCACAATAACACAGGTATCAATGACAGCCCTCATATCCGGGTCAGCCTTTCTTCCTTTGCTTCCTCCAATGTCATGTCAGCCGGAAGAATACCGAACAGGGACTTGGCGATCTCCACTCTGTCCTGATTAGGATTAGAGAGCTTGGCGACGAGCTTGCCGTTTCGGGTGATGAAAATGTCCTCCGTCTCTGCAAGCAGAAGATACTTTCCTAAATTACTTTTCAGTTCCGTCGCAGTAATCAACATAGTACGATTCCTCCCTTCGTAATTTGATTCATTTTAATTATATCCGAATCGCACGAAACAATCAATGCATTCGTTCGATATAATCTATGAACCGTCCGATGATTTTCTGTAAGCGAAGATGTCAACACCAGGATTTATCTCGCGCTTCCCATAGAGAAGTTCACTGCCTAAGCTCCCTCAAGCTCATCATAGTATTCCGCCTGCTCTATAATCAGATGCATTATATTATCTCTCCTGTAAGATACACGGATTTCATCCTGAAGCAACTTGTTAAGGAGCTCTATGCTCAGATTCTTTTGCTGCATATTCTTTATCTTCTCGATAAAGAGCGGATCGAACAGGCTAAAGCCCTTGTCGAAATCCCGGAAGAGGTTAATCACGCCTTCACTGTGGATGGATTGCTCCAAAAGTTCGCTTATCTGCCTGTTAATATCTTCCTTCGAGAACTTCCCCGGCAGAAGTATCCTGTTTAAACTCGTGCGGATGGCTTCAAAATATGCGGCTTCTCTCTGCTCGGGCTTCGTCGAGATGGACGAGCAGAGTGTATGAGCCTGCTTTAGAGCATAGGATTCCCTTTTAAATTCATTCTGCTTATTCTCCGAAAAAGTGAATATATGGTTCAGCCCTTCCGTTATCAGGTCCGCTAATTCCGCGTTTTCTATATCCTCGGGAAAAATGCGAGAGTAGTTGAAATTATAGAAAAATACATTCCTGCAGACTTCCAATTTCTCCTGAAATTTCTGATTTGCTTGTAACTACCTTTATTTTCCAAAATCTCCGCCTCAACAAACATATTAAGATATCTTAAGGCCGTTCTAGCAGACTTGTTAAATTGTGTGCCCAAAACGCAAATTTTAAAGGTAGACCTAACACTGGAAAGGCTTGTAGGCATGAAGATCTTTAATCTAAAGAGATTTTCTCGGCTCCGGTGCCGATACAAGCGAGTAAATTT
>JAAZLU010000071.1 GCA_012799165.1 Clostridiales bacterium | reverse complement strand
TCCCTCAGCCTCCACTTTGAGCTTGCATCCGCTGAGCTCCTCAACTTTATCCAAAAGAGCCTCAATCTTATCCGGCTTTATATACGGAACGAGGGCCACAGCATCCCCTGGCACCGCATTATGAACCGTCCCGGACTTAAATTTTATTCCGGATTCGTACTCGCAGCGCCATACCGAAGTACTTATGCTCTTTTCTGAATTTGTTACGGGAAACTCTCCGTCCGGGGAAAAGCTCATCTCGGGGATTTCCCTGTGCTTCTTATAGTATTCGAGGCAGCGCATTCCGCTCTCTTCGTCGCAGCCGAGTATAATCTCGACTCGCTTTTTAAGAGGCACTCCACAGTCGACCAGAGCCTTGAGCGCGTACATCGCAGCTATCGCGGGCCCCTTATCGTCCAGGGCGCCCCTGCCGTATATCTTTCCGCCGGAAATTTCCCCGCCGTAGGGGTCAAAATCCCAGCCCGAGCCTTCCGGCACCACATCGAGATGGCAGAGTACACCTATAGACTTCTCGCCTTCTCCCGCGCTCAGCACGCCCGCGTAGCCGTCCACATTATCCGACTTAAGTCCGAGCCTCTCGCCCATGCGAAGAGCCTCCTGCAAGCATTCGTATATTTCCGGACCGAAGGGTTTTCCTTCCTCGCTCTTACCTTCGTACACGCTGCGCATGCGAAGCAGGCTCTGAAAGTCCCTGATCATATCATCCTTAAGTTCATCTATGCGCTCATCCAGTTTTATCATAAGTTCTTTATCCAATTGCATGCCCCCTATTCTTTCATATCGTTGTAAAGGAAGGTCACTATCTGAGCCCTCGTGCATCCTTCGCTCGGCGAGAATCTTCCCGGGCCCGTTCCCTTCGTTACGCCGGCCTGATAAGCCCAGAGCACCGGCTTGTAATAGTACTGAGTAGCCGCGACATCCTTAAAGGGATTGACGATGCTGACAGCGGGCTTGTCGTGGTAATTGTATAGCATGGTCATAACCTGCGCCCTCGTAACTTCCTTGTCGGGCGAGAATGTATCCGCGCTCGTGCCGGAAGTAATGCCTTCGCTGTGAGCCCAGCGAACCGCGTTAAAATAATAGTCGTCGTACTTAACATCCTTGAAAGGATTTACGGACTTTGGCTGAGGACTGCCCGCAGCATTCCAAAGCAGGGTAACCATCTGCGCTCTCGTGCATACAATACCCGGCCCGAACTTATCCTCGGAAATCCCGGCTGTTATCTTCTTCTCCACCGCCCACTTGACTGCAGACGCGAAATAATCCGTCTTCTTTACATCGACAAAACTCGATTTATACGAGATTTCAAATATCAATTTACCGCTGTACTCGCGCGAAAGCTCATCGACAGCTGTGTAGTTGACGCTGAAGCTTCCCTCGTAATCGACAGCTGCCACCAGGCTTACATCATCTATCAACTTGCGTTTTTCCCCGGAAAGATAGAGCGGAGTTTTGAGTTCAAGCTTCGAATCGAAGGAGTCGGCAGACCTGTAGCCGCAGTAAAATGTCCCGTAATTTTCTGCGGGAAGATCAAGTCTGATTTCCGAAAGCTTCTGATTTGTAAGTTTGCCCAGAGCTGCAACAAAGTCTTCAGACTTAAATTTTATTATGCCGTCGCTATCGGCACTCCATTTAATCTCGGACAGAACACCGCCCGAATCCTTGATATCCAGAACTATTTTGCCGCTGTATTTAACTTTGGCCGATATGTATGCGGTGTATTCAAGCCGAACTATTCCGGAAAAATCCTTCTCGGGCACGAAACTAATATCCGAAACCAGTCTTAGACCGCTTCCTTCGCGATAATATTTATCTTCTTCACCTGCGACGAGCTCCGCACCTGGCTCTCCGTCGCTGTAGCTCGCATAGAGAGTCCCAGTAGTCTTCGCGGGAAGTTTATTCAGGTATATGTAGCTGAATACTTCATCGCTCGAGAGCTTGGCAAGCTCGGCGCTTAAATCGGCGAGCTTCACTTTAAATATTTCGCCTTGCTTGAGAGTATATGTCAGAGTTTTGATATCGTAACTCAGCTTTTTTGCACTTACATTGACAGTTCCCTTATACTCTTCTCCGCCTGTCGCGTAGCAGTTATATTTGAGCTCAAAATTGCCGCTGTTGTTGCGGTTCGGAACGAAATATACGTCCTTCACGAGCTTTAAATCGGATGCTGTACGGTAATACCTATCCGAACTTGCTAACGGCTCTCCCTTCTGCAGCTGCGCGTTATAGTTGTAGTAAAGCTCTCCCTGAGTGCTTGTGGGCAGCTCGAATTTTATATAGCTATAACCCTCGTCGCTCTTGGCGACCTTCTTAAATTGTTCATTTATAAGCTCATAAATCCCGTCGAAACGGAGGAATTCATCCTGCATCACTTCGCAGTCGATCGCCGGAATCTTGATATTGCGCACAGTAACCCTGATTCTTCCGCTGTAGCCGGTATCGGAGCCTACGCTATATGCGGTATAGAGGAGATAGAAACTCCCTTCGTAGCCCTTGGCGGGAACGAAACTGAGATTGGAAATCTTCTTTGTGAACGAACTGCTGTTATAGTATTTTGTCGCCTCGTCAATCTCTACTCCCGGTAAGGTTTCATCGCGATAATTTTCGCGGATACTCCCGAAGGCGGCATCGGGTTTGGTGAACTTTACATAGCTCAGTTCGTCATTAGAAAGCGTCTTGAATGCGCTCGTAAAATCAAGTTTATCAAGACCGTGCGCCGTATTGAGCTCCACCTGCAGACTCAATTCTGAGCCATCCGGCTTTTTATAATTTATCCCTATCTCGAGGCTCCCGACGTATTTGTTCCCTGCGGCATCGAAGGCCTCGTAGCCTATTACATCCGTCACATCCGATACTATTGCGGCGCGGATGGGCACATAACTAAGTGCTGCAAATTCTTCGGCACTTATCGCTACGCCATTTGCAAGAGTCTTGCCGTGATCCACATCGCTCTTATAATCGCAGATGAAATGCCCATACTTCGCTCCCGAAACTATCTTTATGCTAGCCGGCTTCTCGCCGACCGCCTTGATGAATGCGGCATCCAATCCGAAATAGCTCGCGGCGAGAACTCCGTACTGATCGAGATTCGCCCTAAGGGTCTCCAGCGTCCCGGTCTTTATCACCTGTATATCTAAAGAAGCATGACCCGATATATCCTTGCCGTCGGCAGCGTAGGCTTTCAGGAGCACGCTCATCTTCCCCGGATTCCTGGGGGAAATATAGAGATTATCCAGCTCTTCCGCGGCGACCTTTACTGCGGCCGCGCTGTCGAGCTCTTTACCCGCAAGTTTGAAGACTGCGATATTGGGATCCACCCCGTTGATTACTATACCACCGAAGGCAGGCCCGTCATTTTTTATGTAGCAGTCCTGGAAAATCTTTTTGCCCGGGCGGTCATCACCGTCGCTGAGCACAATGCGTCTGGTTATATTGCCCGTAAATGCACTTGCAGAAAACGGCAATTTATTGAGCTTTACAGTGTAATCGCTCTCATAAAGAGTTCCGTTCTGTTCGTATTGGACCCTTATCGTCGCGGTCTTTCCATACTCCAGCGTGGCTCCGTCGGGAAACAGAGGAGCGTAGTATTTATAGCCCTTGCTCTCGTCGTAGACCAATTCCAGCTCCTTCTGCAAATTAAGCGCAGCCGAGCTGGCGGGAACATCCAGCGTTATCTCTTTTCCGGACGGTATATAGCTCTTGCCGTTATAGCCTACGCTCTTGATTACGGCCTCCCCGTTACCCGCAAATGCAATCGCAGGCAGACAGGCAAGCACCATTAGCGTCGCCAGAATCAGGCATATCGTTCTTTTTATCTTCATTTTATGAAACCCCCGCTATTTTATTTTTGCAATATATAGCGTTAGTATTATATCACAACCTACCATATGATGTGTATTTCAAAATTAAAACTCCGTGTTTTTTGCAAACTAAGAGGCGCGGCCCCCCTGCCGCGCCCCCGCATCTATGTCAATACCCCTTTAGGAACTTGACTGCATTTAATTTTTAAACATCAGATCCAGAGTCTTGTTCCAGTCCTCGCTCAGATTCAAGTCTCTTATGTATTTTATAGTGCTTTCGAATCTCGAATCCAGGCTGATGTTGATGTAATGTGAATTCATGCGGGCATAATCATTGTAATTATCGAATGTCTCGGGACTGTCCGATTCCGCCTTGGCTTTCTCGTAATCCGCTCTGCTAGCACGAATCGATATGCTTAAATCGATTATTCTTTCGCTCGGATCATCGAAGAGATCCGAGAACTCGAAATTATCTATATCTTTCTGCAAAGCCTCCATCAGTCCTCTTATTGCTCTTACATCATCAGCGCCCGAAGGGATAAATTCATACCAAAGATCTTTGTCGCCATATGTCGAGGCGAAGGGTCTGGTTCCCAGGAATATCTCGCAATTTTCGGGAGCGAAATTGGCGACAAAGTTCCTGGCTGCGACGCTCTCGTCGCACTCCCAGAGGGCTTTGAGGGCTTCGCTGCGGCGCAAGAAACCCGCGTTCACTCTATATTCGCGTCCCATATGCAAGCGCCCTCCCAACTCGTACTCGATGGTCACCCACTCGGTCCGCTCGTTGCCGAAGGACTGATAGCGACTTTCGCTACTCTTAAAGTTGTCCTTGTTATTCACTATCTCCTGATGGAAAGCTGTAAGAAGCGCAATATTCTCGGGCTTTTTAAAGCTGAAATCTCCGGCATCGGCGCTATAATTCACCACGGTCCAGGAATATAATCTTGCATTCTTTACGGAAGATGCCTGCGGCACCCTCTTCTCGTATCCGAAGACATCCAGCTTTACGGCACCCACCAGCAGCACTATTGCGAGCGCATATACCACGCCCGCCTTCAGGGATTGAGCGTTAAAGATCTTAGTGGTCTTATTGACAATCATCTGTCCGAATATATAGCCTATAACGAAGCCTATAACATAGGAAAATACTCCTATATTTCCGAACAATGCCGCCGTTATGCTGCTCGCTATAAAGCAGAACAGAAAACCTATTATGTAACGCGCCGCATTAAAGACATAGCTATCCCCCGCTCTCTCAAGGCGCCTGATCTTATAGACTGCAAGCCCCAACGCGGATACCAGCAGCGCAAAGATCGAATACCCGGCAAGGTCCGCTGCAGTAAAGGGTTCGGTTTCTAACATATAGCTGTAGGGCGAGAGCATCATCACTAAATCTCTCTCCGAAGATCCTGTGGAATAACCGAAATAATTCATCGAGGCATGGAAGCTGTAAAGCAGATACATTACGTGCGCCAGGAAATTGAAGGCTATCGCCGTAAGGGCGTGGATCACCCCGTTGCCCGAGACCATAGCAGCAAATACAGATAGAGCATATACGAAGAATATAATCACGAATTCTTCGAGCATAAACTGCAAGAGTGCTGCGGCTCCCATGTTAATATTGGCCCTCGCAAGCAGCGCCAGAGGCACCAGGGGAGCGTTTATTATCATCGGAATGAGGCTCATTACAAGCCCGCTCAGATAGTTGCTCAGATAGAGGCTCGTCCTCGTCACCGGCACCGCATGCATAACATTGCTGCTCGAAGACTTATGCAGATATCCGAAGCAGGCCACGCTGAGTGCCACCGGCAGCGCCAGATTCAGCAATATGGACCCGGCGCTTATATGCTTAAAAATCACATCGTATGCCGTATACGAAAGATGCGGTATGTCGCCGGATACACCTGAGAGCGCAGGCAGCATCATCATGAAGGGTCCGCTGAGGAACCAGAATACCGTAGCCACCGCTGTGATAGGCCAGAACCTCTTGAAGTTTTCCCTTATTATCGCAGTATTAAGACAGGATGCTCTTGATTTCATCTTTTGCACCTCCCATTTCATATATAAACACCTCTTCCAAAGACAGGGGTAATATGTCGAATATTATCGGGTCCTGAGCGAAGACATGATTTTCTATCTCCTGTCTTCCGCCCCTCACGATCAGATGTTCGACGCTTCCGCTGCCTTCGCGACTCAGAACATTGAGCGAGGCGAAAGCTCTCTCCGCATCCTCGCGACTGTGGAATGCCACCTGAACCTTATGAATGTCCGACTTCAGCTCGTCGAGCTCGCGCTCGAGCTTCATGGAACCTGCCGAGAGTATCCCTATGCTGTCGCATATACCCTCCATCTCGCGAAGGTTATGAGAGCTCACGAGCACCGTCATGCTGCGCTCTGCAACATCGTCGACCACATATCTCCAGACCTTCTTTCTTACCACGGGATCCAGCCCGTCTATGGGCTCGTCCAGTATCAGAAAGTCCGGCATGCAACTCATCGTGAGTATGAATTGCGCCTGCTTCTGCATTCCCTTAGAGAGTTTTGCAAGGCGATCCGTATTTTTGAAGGAGAAATCCGCGAGCATTTTGCTGTAGCGCTCATCGCTCCAGCCCGGATAGAGATTCTTATAGAAGCGGCTCATAGCATATATATTGTAGGAATTGAAAAAGTAGAGCTCATCGGGTATGTACCCGACCCTCCTTTTTATATTCTCGTTATCGTATATATCTTCGCCATCCATCTTTATGCTGCCGCTGTCCTGCCGCAGAACGCCCGTCAGATGCCTTATGAGCGTGGTCTTGCCGCTCCCGTTGACGCCTACAAGTCCGTATATGGACCCGGTCTGAACGTTCAGGTTCAAATCGATCAGCGCCTCAAAATCATCGAATTTTTTGTTTAATCCTTTCACTTCTATCATGCCTGTTTCCCCCTTTCGCTTACGAACTCCTGCAGCTTGGATAAGATTTCCTTTTCCGTGACACCGAGGAACAGCAACTGCATTATGCACTCCTCTATTTCGCTATAGAGGCTTCGCAGTGCTGCGGGATCCGGCTTGTGCGACCTTTCGGCTACGAAGCATCCGAGACCCGAAACCGTATAGATCCAATTCTCGCTCTCCAGCCGGCTGTAGGACTTCTGTATGGTGTTGGGATTCACAGTGAGCGTGCTCGCGAGTTCGCGGACCGAAGGCAGCTTGTCGCCTTCCTTTAGGATTCCGCACGCAATCAGCTCTTTAAAACCGTCGACGATCTGCTCATAGATCGATTTGCGACTTTTTAAATCCAACTGAATCATCCCGTGCCTCCTTTCTTTTGATGTATTAACTGTACTATATCGAGTAATACGCTATCAAGCACTTTTTGAATATTACACACGAATTTTGAATAAAACCGCATATTCTCCTTTTTGTGCTTCCGCACAGCCTTAATGTAATAGATTTGTTATGATTTTGAAATTTTTGTGTACATTTTGTGTGTTCTATGTTAGAATATTTCTAAATACCGGTGTCATTTAACCGGTTATAAGCAACCTGCTTAGCATTCCTGCCTCAAGGAGCAGGAATGTTAACTTACCAGAATGGAGGAAAATTTAATGAAAACAAAAAGAATTTTAGCATTCCTTCTAGCTTTAGCCATGGTTCTCTCGATGGCGGCATGCGGAAAAAAGGAAGATCCGCCTGCACCGGGCGGCGACGACACGCCTGATGTAGTAGCCCCCGCCACGGGACCGGACGGACGCACTATCGCGGCTGAGCAGGTCTACAGATCGCTGTACTCCAGTGAGATGACGACCATGAACTATCTGTCCAGCGGAACCACCTACGAGCTGGAAGTCGGTGCTAACACTATCGATTCCCTCGTGGAGAACGATACCTACGGAAACATCGTTCCCTGCGCCGCGCTGAGCTGGGAGACCAGTGCCGACGGCCTAGTATGGACCTTCCACCTCAGACCTGATCAGAAGTGGTACGACAAGGACGGAAACGAGATGGGTCCGGTAACCGCTCACGACTATGTAGCGGCAGCCAGATATGTCTGCGATTCCGATATGGACTGCTCCAACAGCTACATGATGGACGGCTGGCTCGTAAATGCAACCGAGCTGCTGGACTACACGGCTGCAAAGCTCATCGCTGTTGACAAGGGCACCGAAGTTGTCGGCGAGGACGACTATGTAAAGGACGAGAACGGCGTCATCTTCGAAGTCAACGAAGACGGAACATACACCGAGCTTCCGGAAGTTCGCCCCGAGGATCTCGGCGTCGTCGCAAAGGACGACCTGACCCTCGAGTATCATCTCGAAATGGTTCGCCCCTACTTCCTGACCGCCCTGCAGTTCGGAACCTATTGGCCTGCACCCGCTGCCTTGCTCGAGCAGTACGGCAAGGACTTTGCGCTCGACAACAGCAAGATGTGGTTTAACGGGGCATACATACTGCAGGTCGCAGAGCCTCAGCAAAAGAGGGTTTACGTAAAGAACGCGAACAACTGGGATGCCGAGCACATCTATATCGAAAGGATAGAAGAGACTTATAACCAGGAGGCCGCGTCCCTCGCTCCCGAGATGTTCCTACGGGGTGAAGTCGACTACGCCGGAATCGGCTCCGATATCGTAAACGACTGGCTCGCGGATCCCGAAAAGAGTGCATTGGTATCCACCAGCCGCATCATAGGAGACTATTCCTACTTCTTCGGCTTCAACTTCGAGCCCAAGTTCGATGCTGAATACAAGCCCGAAAACTGGGGAATAGCCGTAAACAACTTCAACTTCAGAAAGTCCCTGTTCCACGGCATCGACAAGATCTCCTACCTCAGGGCGACTTTCCCCGCGAGCAGTCCCGAAATGCACGCTCAGCGCACGGTTACTCCTCTCGGTTTTGCCTCGTACAACGGCAAGGACTACACGAGCTATGCAGGACTGAAGGAAATTACGGAGACCGAGACCTTCAACGAGACACTCGCTCTGGAATATAAGGAGAAAGCCATAGCCGAGCTGGAGGCATTGGGGGTGACATTCCCGGTTCAGATTCCCGTAAACTATAACCCGAGCTGGAGCACCTGGGGCAACGCCTCCACGGTTCTCGAGCAGCAGCTCGAAGAGCTTTTGGGGACCGACTACATCGATGTGGTCGTAGTTGAGTTTGCCGGAAACTCCTTCCTCAACGAGACCAGGCGCAACGGAAACTATGCGCTTCAGGTACTCAACTGGGGTGCGGACTTCATGGATCCCGAGACCTGGGCAGATCCCTTCCATTACAAGAACTCCTACAACTTCTTCTGCCCCGATACCGATACCTACCGCGTATTCCAGGATACCAAGACTCCCGAAACCAAGGCACTCATGGAAGAGTACTTCAAGCTTCAGGATTATGCCCGCACCTGCGTAACCGATATGGACGAGAGATTCGAAGCCTTTGCTAAGGCCGAAGCTTTCTACATCAACAACGCTATAATACTTCCCGGATACATCTCCGGAGGTTCCTACATTGCGACAAAGCTGAACGCCTTCGAAGGCCAGTACGCGATGATGGGTCAGTCCTCGAGCAGATTCAAGGGACAGCACGTATACGAAGAAGCTATGTCTCAGGATATGTTCGACGATCAGTATGCAAAGTGGAAGGCGGAGATGGGCCTCTAAGGCTTCTGATGCGACTTTCGTAACTTAGATAATAGTTGACACAATCGAGCGGCTCTGCCTATCAAGCGTGGCGCAGAGCCGCTCCTTTTAATAACAGTTACTACAAAAGGAGAAAATAAACGTGCTAAAGTATTCTCTGAAACGTCTTGCACGATCATTGCTGACGCTCCTGATACTGATTACGGTCATCTTCATCCTCCTGCGCTTTATGCCGGAGGAAGGTTATTTTAACAACTACGAAAAGATGTCCCCTACTCAGATAGCCGTAGGCCTTCAGAAGATGGGCCTCAAAGATCCCCTATATGTACAGGTCTCGCGTTTCATAGTAAACCTGTTCAAGGGAGATCTGGGCGTCTCATACCGCTACAGGGTTAACTCTCCTATAGCATCCATCATATCCCCCAAGATTTCCATTTCAGTTAAGGTGGGGTTGATTTCGATGGCAGTGAGCTTACCTCTAGGGTTCCTTCTTGGAATAATCATGGCCAGATATAAGGGAAAAATTTGGGATGCAATCGGCAATGCTTACATCGTGTTCATACAGGCGGTTCCCAATGCCGTATATTTCATATTTATTCAGCTCTACGGTTCAACCTGGCTGAATATAAGCATGCTGTACAAGGAAACCGATTGGAAGACACTGATTCTTCCTGTTGTCTCGTTGGCCCTGCCCTCGATTTCGAGCTACGGCATGTGGCTGCGCAGATACATGGTCGACGAGTCCAACAAGGACTACATAAAACTTGCGCTCGCAAAGGGTGTGCCGACAAGAAGGATCTGGTCGCACCACGTGTTCAGAAACGCTGTAGTTCCCATGGTTAACCTAATACCCGGATCGCTTCTAATGACGATTTCCGGTGCGATTTATACGGAATCTTATTATTCTATACCCGGAATGGGAGGCCTGCTCGTCGACGTCATAAAGAGGCAGGATAATAATATGGTCATAGTTCTCGTCGTGCTCTTTGCATCGGTGGGAATAGTAGGCCTGCTGTTGGGCGACATCTTAATGGCCATAGTTGACCCGCGCATCAGCTTTTCAAAGAAGGAGGGTTCCAGATGAGTAAATATTCAACTAAGGAAAAACTCACGAAAAAAATGGAAGCTTCCATCGAGCAGTATCTCATCGAGGAAGGCATCATCGAGCCCTGTGAAAATCTACTCGACGACAATCTGAGTGCTGAGCAAATCGCAAATCTCGATCCGGAGATTTTCCAGGCGATAAAGGTCAGCGACGACGAAGCCGAGCGCACGGGATATTCCAACTATTCCTACTGGGGTTCAACAATTCGCATGTTCTTTAAGAACAAGATTGCGGTGGCGAACCTCGTATTGATGTTGATTCTGGTGTTATTCACCTTCATCCAACCTTATCTGCCGAATCAGTTCGATCCAAATCGTGTAAACTATTACAATTCGAAGGCTGTCTGGTTCACGGTGGAGGATAACGGTGCCTACACGATGGAAGGAATCAAGTACACCAAGGGCGATCTCGCGCTCGAACCTGAAAAAGGCGAAACCCTCGCCTACATCAAGACCCCCGATTCCTGGGGCATTCCGCAGGCGACAGTATGCGACGAGAACGGCGAGAACCTTGAAAGCGTCAAGCTTACAAAGGATGAAGCCAACCCCGATTGGTACTACTGCATCATCAATCAAGAAAAACCTTATCTTCAGATAGAATCCGAGTCCAACGATGTGAGCACTTTTCATAATGCAATGTGGGTCACCGTGGTCGGAGAAAAATATGCGGTCTACGCTTCCGGAATAAAGCATACCTCTTCAGATATTATCAGCGATATCCCCGCAGGATATGGACTAATCTATGTGCAAGCCCCTGAAAGCTGGGGGGTCCCGCAGCTCAGAGCACAGTCGGGTCACCTGGCGGGAGCGGATGCGGAATTTCTGGAAGTAAAACCTGCAAAGGGAGACGAGGGCTGGTATTATGCATTCATGCCCATAGAAAAGAACGCTCTGAGCGTACTCTCGGAAGACGGCAGCCTCAGGGGCATGAACCGTGCAACCATAACTTCAATTCTTCCACAGAAGGTTGAAGCTCAGACCGGATTCGTAGAAAATAAACGCCCCAACGAGGTGTTCTGGTTCGGAACCAACGATATAGGCCAGGATCTCTGGTCTAGAATGTGGACCGGAACGAGAACCTCCCTCTTTATCGGAATAATAGTAGCCGCGATTGAGGCCGTAATCGGTATCGTCGCAGGCCTGCTATGGGGTTATCTCAGGCGACTGGACTTCCTCTTCACGGAGCTCTACAACCTGATAAATAACATACCTTCAACAATCATACTCGTGTTGGCTTCGTACGTTATGAGGCCTAGCATAAAAACTATAATAATCGCCATGAGCATCACGGGTTGGATAGGCCTCGCGAGGTTCATCAGAAATCTGGTTCTGATTATCAGGGACAGGGACTTCAACCTGGCTTCAAGGTGTCTGGGAACCCCGACCCGCAGGATAATAACCAAGAATCTGCTGCCGCAGATGGTCTCGGTAATAATGCTGCGCATGGCCCTTGCAATACCCGGTGCGATAGGCTCGGAGGTATTCCTCTCCTACATAGGTCTGGGACTTCCGATAGGTATCCCCTCGCTTGGTAATCTGGTAAACAAGGGGCGCACGATGATGATGGCGCCGACGCTGAGGTACCAACTCTTTATACCGGCGATTATACTGTCAGTTATCACCATCTGCTTCTATCTGGTAGGCAACGCCTTCTCGGACGCAGCGGATCCGAAGAACCACAACTAAGGAGGAAAAGATGAAGAACAAAGATGTAATACTTTCTGTAAAAGATCTGCATGTTAAGTTCAGCCTCCGCGGTAAGGTTCTGAGTGCGATACGCGGAATTTCCATGGATCTTTACAAGGGCGAATCTCTTGCGATAGTCGGAGAATCCGGTTCGGGAAAATCCGTATTCACTAAAAACTTTATCGGTCTTTTGGATAAGAACGGCTGGGTAGACTCGGGCGAGATCCTCTACTACGGTATAGACGAAAACAATCCCGTGGATCTTGCGAAGTTCAAGACCGAGGACGAATGGAAGAGCATCCGCGGCAAGGAAGTCGCGATGGTTATGCAGGACCCGATGACCTCCTTAAACCCGCTCAACACCATAGGCCAACAGATAGGTGAAGCCCTCATGCTTCACCAGAACATGACGGGCGAACCCGCAAAGCAGAAGACGATAGAGATACTCAGGGATGTTGGAATTCCCGAGCCGGAAAGAAGGATTAGCCAGTATCCACACGAGTTTTCCGGAGGCATGCGCCAGAGGGTTGTAATAGCAATCGCTATGGCCTGCAATCCTAAGATTTTAATCTGCGACGAGCCGACGACGGCTTTAGACGTAACAATTCAGGCTCAAATACTGCAGCTCATCAGAAATCTAAAGGAAAAGTACGGCCTTACGACGATCTATATAACCCACGACTTAGGCGTCGTAGCCAACGTCGCCGACCGCGTGGCCGTAATGTACGCTGGAGACATAGTCGAGGTGGGAAGATGCGAGGAGATCTTCTACGATCCCCGCCACCCCTACACCTGGGCACTGCTTTCTTCCCTTCCGCAGCTCGGAATAAAGGGCGAAGACCTGTACTCCATAAGGGGTACTCCTCCGAATCTCTTCAACGAGATAAGAGGCGATGCGTTTGCTCCGAGGAATCCCAATCCTCTGAAGATAGACTTCCTCTACAGGCCGCCATACTACGAAGTCTCCCCCACTCACAAGGCGCGGACCTGGCTGCTCGATCCGAGAGCTCCCCATGTTGAACCCCCGGAGATAATCAGCCATATCCGCAATATAAAGCTGGATAAGATGG
>JAAZLU010000070.1 GCA_012799165.1 Clostridiales bacterium | reverse complement strand
CGTACACTCCAACGGTTATTCTTTGGTGAGGAAAGTCTTCGATGTTGAAAACTGCGACTTGAATCAGACTTTCGACGAACTCGGAGGAAAGACTCTGGGGGAAGTCTTACTCACCCCCACAAAAATATATGTAAAACCCGTGCTGGAGCTTATTGAGCAGGCCGAAGTAAAGGGGATAAGTCATATTACCGGCGGCGGTTTCTATGAGAATATTCCGCGCGCCATTCCGGACGGGCTCTGCGCTAAAGTCGATCGCGGCGCCATACGCATACCGGCGATATTTGAGCTCATAGCTAAAAAGGGCGATATACCCGAAAGGGATATGTTCAACACCTTCAATATGGGCGTGGGCATGAGCGTAGTGGTGGCGGCCAAGGACGCGGAGAAAGCCTTAAATTGCCTCAAAGAGGCGGGCGAAGACGCTTATTTGATAGGAAATATAGTGCGCGGCGAGGAGAGGCTGAAAATTGAGTAGCGGGGCTTACATAAAAGATAGAACCGTGCGCATAGCTGTGCTCGTATCGGGCGGCGGAACGAATCTGCAGGCCCTCATCGATGCTGAAAAAAGCGGGGTTGTAAAGAGCGGTAGAATAGAGCTGGTGGTTTCGAACAGGAGCGATGCTTATGCCCTGCAAAGAGCGGAGAAGGCCGGGATAGAAACGGCCTTTATAAGCAAAAAGGAATGCGGAGGTACGGAGGGCTTTGAAGCGAAGCTCATAGAGCTCTTGGAGGCCCGCGGGATAGAGCTGATAGTGCTTGCCGGCTTTTTGAGCATTTTGAGCGAAGCTTTTACAAGCCGGTATAAGGATAGGATAATAAACGTTCACCCCTCGCTTATACCGAGCTTTTGCGGGGTCGGCTTCTACGGGCTGACAGTTCACGAAAAGGCGCTCGAATACGGCGTAAAAGTTACCGGAGCCACCGTACATTTCGTAAATGAAGTTCCGGATGGGGGACGCATAATACTCCAGAAAGCCGTCGAGGTCGAGGAGGGAGATACCCCGGAAAGCCTGCAGAAGCGCGTTATGGAAGAAGCGGAATGGATAATACTGCCCGAGGCGGTCGAAAAAGTCTGCCGGGGCATTCTCAAAGAAGGAGGCGGAGCATGACGGATCTTTTGAAATTTCTGCGGAAGAACAGCTACCCGGGGAGGGGCATAGTGGTCGGAAAGGACCGCGTCTATTACTTTATAATGGGGCGCTCGGAGAACAGTCGCAACCGCGTCTTTGCGCTCACCGAAGACGGAATACGCACCGAGGCTCACAGGCCGGAGCTCATGAAGGATCCTTCTTTAATAATTTATCATCCTGTGAGGCGCTGCGGCAAAACCCTCATCGTTACAAATGGAGATCAGACCGATACCGTGGCGGAGGCTCTCAAGAGCGGAAACTGCGCAAGATGCGCCCTCATGAGCCGCGAGTACGAGCCGGACAGCCCAAACTTTACGCCGAGGATATCGGCTGTAATACAGGATGACGGAAGCTTTGAGATTTCGATACTCAAGCACTTGGACGGAAAATGCCTGCGCGAGTTCTTCTGCTACGAGGGATGCGCGGAGGGCAGGGGCTATTTTATAAGCACCTACGAGGGCGACGGCTCTCCCTTGCCATCGTTTAAAGGCGAACCCATAGAGGTGTCGATGCCCGAGCCGGAGGAGCTCTGGAAAGCTCTCAACGAAGATAATAAGGTGGCTCTTTATGCCAATGTAAACGGTAAAGTAAAGCTCTTCAATAAGCATTTAGGAGATTAAAAATGAAGGAATTTGAACTGAAGTACGGCTGCAACCCCAATCAGAAGCCCGCGAAGATTTACATGAAGGACGGAAGCGAACTTCCGGTTAAGATTCTCAATGGTCGCCCCGGATTTATAAACTTCCTGGATGCCTTAAACTCCTGGCAGCTTGCAAAGGAGCTCAAGGCGGCCACCGGGCTGCCCTCGGCGGCGAGCTTTAAACATGTTTCGCCCGCAGGAGCCGCCGTGGGTCTTCCTTTGGACGAGATGATGCGCAAGATATATTTTGTGGAGCCGGATGCCGAGCTTTCTCCGATAGCCTGCGCTTACATAAGGGCCAGAGGCGCCGACAGGCTCAGTTCCTTCGGCGATTGGGCGGCGCTCTCCGATACCTGCGATGCCTCCGTGGCTAAATATCTTAAGGTAGAGGTTTCGGACGGCATCATAGCTCCGGCATATACGCAGGAAGCTCTTGAAATACTCAAAACCAAGAAGAAAGGCAACTACAATATAGTGCAGATAGACCCCGACTACAGCGCGGCCTCTCAGGAGTGCAAGGATGTATTTGGAGTTACCTTTGAGCAGGGGCACAACGATTTTGAGATAAATGAGGCCTTGCTCTCCAATGTGGTAAGCGAAAACAAGGAGCTTACGGCTCAGGCCAAGATCGACCTTACGGTGGCCTTGATAACCCTTAAATACACTCAGTCCAACTCCGTGTGTTATGTGAAGAACGGGCAGGCCATAGGTGTGGGCGCTGGACAGCAGAGCCGCATACACTGCACGAGGCTCGCGGGAAACAAGGCCGACAACTGGTATCTGCGCCAGAGTCCCAAAGTGCTCGGACTTCAGTTCCTGCCTTCGCTCGGACGCCCGGAGCGCGACAATGCCATAGACATCTACATTTCCGATGAGTGCCAGGATGTTCTCGCGGAGGGCAGGTGGCAGAATATATTTTATGTAAAGCCAGAGGAGTTTACGAGAGAGGAAAGGAAAGCCTGGATAGCCACGCAGAGCGGCGTGAGCATAGGCTCCGACGCTTTCTTCCCGTTCGGAGATAACATAGAAAGAGCCTACAAGAGCGGCGTCCGCTATGTGGCGCAGCCCGGCGGCTCGGTCAGGGACGATCTCGTAATACAGACCGCAAACGAATACGGGATGGTGATGGTATTTACCGGAATGAGGCTTTTCCACCACTGATGCGGGGAATCGACGATGAAAATAATGGTCGTAGGCGGCGGCGGAAGAGAGCACGCCATAATCAAAAAACTCAAGGAAAACGATGCGCTTAAAACGATATACGCCCTGCCCGGCAATGCCGGCATGAGGGGCGATGCCGTATGCACAGGAATAAAGGCCATGGACCTGGATGCCATCGCGGATTTCGCGAAGAAAAACGAAATTGATTATGCCGTGGTTACTCCCGATGATCCGCTCGTTGCGGGCTGCGTGGACAGGCTTTCCGCCCTTGGAATACCCTGCTTCGGCCCCGACGCGAAGGCGGCCGTAATAGAAGGCAGCAAGGTTTTTTCCAAGAATCTGATGAAGAAATACGGCATTCCCACGGCGGCCTACGAGGTCTTCAGCGACATCGATGCGGCTCTTGAATATGTGGAAGAATGCCCGCTTCCCACCGTGGTAAAGGCGGATGGGCTGGCTCTTGGAAAGGGCGTAATAATAGCCGAAACGAGGCAGGAGGCGAGAGATGCCCTGCTGTCCATAATGAGGGATAAAAAATTCGGCGCAAGCGGAAATAGCGTAGTTATAGAGGAATTTCTGGAAGGCCCCGAGCTTTCCGTGCTCAGCTTTACGGACGGCACGAAGCTGGTTCCCATGGTATCTTCGATGGATCACAAGAGGGCGCTGGACGGTGACCGCGGTCTCAACACAGGCGGCATGGGCGCGATTGCCCCCAATCCTTATTACAGCGAGGATATAGCCGCCCGCTGCATGCAGGAAATATTTATTCCGACCATGAACGCCATGAACGCCGAGGGGCGAAAATTCAAAGGCTGCCTCTACTTCGGGCTCATGCTTACCAGGGACGGGCCCAAGCTTATAGAATACAACTGCCGCTTCGGCGACCCCGAGACTCAGGTTGTGCTGCCTCTGCTTAAAACGGACCTTCTGGAGATAATGAAAGCTGTGACGGAGGAGCGGCTCGCAGAGATTGAGGTCGAGTTCAGTAAGGATTGCGCCTGCTGCGTTATAATGGCCTCTGAGGGTTATCCGGGCGATTACGAAAAGGGCTTTGAGCTGCATATACCTGCAGAACTTGATGCGGAGGTATATATCGCCGGAGCCGCCGAAAGGGACGGAGTTCTCGTGAGCAACGGCGGCAGGGTGCTCGGTTGCACGGCTGTGGCGGAGAGTCTCCCGCTTGCGGTGAAGAAAGCTTACGATGCCGTTTCCCGCATAAGTTTTGCGAATGCGTATTACAGAAAGGATATAGGAGCCAGGGCCCTCAAGGGCATGGAGGTATAGAGGATGGTTTACAGAGTCTATGTGGAAAAGAAAGAGGGCTTTGATTCGGAGGCATCAGCGCTGCTTAAAGAGGCAGTGGAGCTGCTCGGCATAAGCGGACTTAAGAGGGTGAGGGTAATCGACCGCTACGATGTTGAAGGCGTAAGCGCGGAGCTCTTTGAATATGCAAAGACAAGGTTATTTTCCGAGCCCCGGGTGGAGACGGCTTCGGAGGATTTCGATGCCGAGGGAGGAAAGGTCTTAGCCGTCGAATACCTTCCGGGTCAGTACGATCAGAAGGTCGACTCCGCCGCTCAGTGTCTGCAGATAATATCGGGCGGCCCGCGTCCCGCTCTGCGCTCCGCGAAGCTCTATGTTTTTTACGGAAGTTTAGACGACGAAGATGTGGATACCATAAAGCGCTACATTGTAAACCCCGTGGAGAGCCAAGAGGCATCCATGGAGCTTCCGAGAAGCCTTGAGATGGAATACGATGAACCTAAGCGTGTCGAGAGGCTTTGCGGCTTCTGCGAACTCGATCGCGAGGCTCTTGAGGACATCATCGCCGAATACGGCCTTGCCATGGACCTGGACGATATTCTCTTCTTTCAGGATTATTTCCGCTCCGAGGGCAGGGTACCGACAGTTACTGAGCTTCGCATGGTGGACACATACTGGTCGGATCACTGCAGGCATACGACCTTCAGCACTGTAATTGAGAATGCAAGCTTTGAGGACGCCTTTATACAGAGGAGCTACGAAGAGTATCTTAAGATGCGCGAGGAGCTTGGAAGAAGCAATAAGCCGATATGCCTTATGGATCTTGCGACCATAGTGGCCAAAGATTTAAGCAGCCGCGGCCTTTTGCCCGGGCTCGACGAGTCCGAGGAGAAGAACGCCTGCACGGTAAAAATAGAAGTTGAAGCGGACGGGAAGAAAGAACCCTGGCTGCTTCTGTTCAAGAACGAGACGCACAATCACCCCACGGAGATAGAGCCTTTCGGAGGCGCTTCCACCTGCGTGGGCGGAGCCATAAGGGATCCGCTCTCGGGGCGGGCCTATGTCTATGCCGCGATGAGGGTCACAGGGGGCGGAAATCCGCTTGCGCCTATCTCGGAAACTCTGGAAGGAAAGCTGCCGCAGCGCAGGATTGTGACGACCGCCGCGGCGGGCAATTCGTCCTATGCAAACCAGATAGGCCTCGCCTCTGGCATAGCGGACGAGATATATCATCCGGGCTATGTTGCCAAGCGCATGGAAGTGGGCGCGCTGATAGCCGCTGCCCCCGCTGATAATGTGGTGCGCGAAACCCCTATACCTGGAGATGTAGTAATACTTCTCGGCGGCAATACCGGTCGGGACGGCATAGGCGCAGCCGCGGGATCCTCCAAGGCTCACGAGCTGAGTTCCCTGGAAAGCTGCGGGGCTGAAGTTCAGAAAGGCAATGCGCCGGAAGAGAGGAAGATTCTGAGGCTCTTTAGAAACGGAGATGCCACCCGCATGATAAAGCGCTGCAACGACTTCGGCGCGGGCGGGGTCTCCGTCGCCATAGGCGAACTGGCCGACGGACTCGATATAGATTTAAACGCCGTGCCCACAAAGTACGAGGGGCTCGACGGAACGGAGATCGCCATAAGCGAGTCGCAGGAGCGCATGGCCGTGGTCGTGGCCAAGGAAGATGTGGAGCCTTTCCTTGCCCTTGCGGCAGCGGAAAACCTGCAGGCCGCGCCCGTAGCGCTCGTAAAGGAGGAGCCGCGCCTTAGCATGAGCTGGAACGGCGACACTATAGTGGATATAAGCAGGGAGTTCCTCAATTCCGCGGGCGCGAGCAAGTACAGCCGCGCGCATGTGGTAAAGGCGGGGAGTCTCGAGAAGAAGCTTCCCGAAGGCGGCTTTGTGCGTAAATACGAAGCTCTCGCGGACGATCTCAACTGCTGTTCCAAGAGGGGAATTGCGGAGCGCTTCGACGCTAGCGTTGGTGCCGGAACCGTGCTTATGCCCTTCGGCGGGAAGATGCAGCGCACGCCCATTCAGGCCATGGCTCATAAGATTCCCATGGAGAAGAAGCACACGGATTGCTGCTCGCTCATGTCCTGGGGCTTCAATCCGTACATAAGCGAAGTGAGCCCCTACCACGGGGCCTATCTCGCCGTGGTGGAATCCGTTTCCAAGCTGATAGCCACAGGCGGGGGAGCAAACAGCATATATCTGAGTTTTCAGGAGTATTTTCAGAAATTGGGGAATGACCCGAAGAACTGGGGCAAGCCGCTCGCCGCGCTTTTAGGAGCATTCAGGGCTCAGAACGAGCTCGGCATCGCCGCCATAGGCGGAAAGGATTCGATGTCGGGCACTTTCGAGAATCTGTCCGTTCCGCCCACGCTGATATCCTTTGCGGTTACCACGGCGAAGGCTTCGCAGATCGTTTCGCCGGAGTTTAAAGCGGCGGGCAATCTGCTCGTGCGCGTGGCGCCGAAGAAAGGCGCGGACGGGCTTCCGGAAGCCGAGAGCTTAAAGAAGTGCTTTGAGAAGGTTCAAAAGCTGCTCGCAAGCGGCGCGGCAGTATCCTGCTACACCCCCGGAAGCGGCGGGATAGCGGAAGCCGTGCTTAAGATGGCCATGGGAAACGGCTTTGGCTTCGAATTTGAAAGCAGCTTAAGCCCCGAATCCCTGTTCGGATACGATTATGCATCTTTCCTGCTCGAGCTTAAGGATATGCCCGAGGGCGCGGAGTTGATAGGCCGGATAAGCGCGGAGCCCGTGTTCGGATACGGCAATGAAAACATAGAGCTTGCAAGGCTCATGGACATATACGAGGAAAAACTGGAGAGCGTGTTCAGCTGCAATATAGAGCAGGATGCGGGGCCTATGGAGAATTTCACGTTTAAGGCCGAAAGCAGGGTGGCTCCCGCGGTAAAGACGGCGGCTCCGAGGGCTCTGATACCCGTACTGCCCGGCACCAACGGCGAGTACGACGCCGCAAAGGCTTTAGAGGATGCCGGTATAAAGGCGGAGTTCTTCGTTGTAAGAAACCTTAGAGCCGAAGAGATTGCGCAGTCCGCAGAGGGCTTTGCGGAAGCGGTAAGAGACGCTCAGCTGATAGTGCTCCCGGCCGGTTTTTCCGGCGAGGGCGAACCCGATAAAAATGCTAGCTTCGTGACTGCATTTTTCAGAAACGCTGCGGTCAGGGAGAGCGTAAACGAACTTCTTGAAAGAAGAGACGGCCTTATGCTCGGAATCGCCGGCGGTTTTGAGGCCATGTTGAAGTTAGGACTTCTGCCTTACGGCAGCATAAAGGATATCGGCGATTGCGGCCCGATGCTTACGGTCAACAAGATTGGGCGTCATCAGTCGCGCATAGTTAAGCTGCGCGTGGCTTCGAATCTCTCGCCCTGGCTTGCGTTTACCGAGCCCGGAGAGATATACAGCGCAGCGCTTTCCTGCGCGGAGGGGCGCTTTGTCGCGGACGAAGAGACGATAAGAAAGCTTGCCGCTGCGGGTCAGATTGCGACTCAATACGTCGACGACTGCGGAAATGCCGGCGGAGATATTCGCTGCAACCCGAACGGCTCGGCCTTCGCGGTGGAGGGCATAAGCTCGCCCGACGGGCGCGTACTTGGCAGGACGGGTCACCCTGAAAGGGTGGGTTCATATCTGTACAAGAATGTACCCGGCAATTACGACATGAAGATGTTCCTTGCGGCGGCGAAGTATTTTAAGTAAGCGGTCGCTGTGCAGATTTGTCAAGATAATTTACTTAACAGGAGAGGTTGTGTTGATGAGAAAGAAGACTCTTTCGTTGCTGTTTCTGATAGCTTTAACAGCGATATTTCCGTTTATTTCGGGTGCGGAACGGATAGTTGAAGAAAAGCCCGAGATTACCAATTCCCGAATGGCCCTGCTCTATGAGGAGAGTACGGATACCTTTCTGTACGATAAGGATATCGACGCCGTTAATGCGCCGGCGAGCATGACCAAAGTTATGACAGCGATGCTCGTGCTCGAGTATAATCCGGAGCTTTCGGGAAGCGCGATCGTTTCGAAGGAGGCGGTTTCCCCCCGCTATTGCAGCTGGATGGCCGACTTTCATCTCTTGGAAGGCGAGGAAGTGAGCGTGGCCGAGCTGATGGACTATCTTTTGATTGTCTCGGCAAACGAGGCTGCCAATGTCCTCGCGGAGCATGTGAGCGGCGATATCGACGGCTTTGTGCAGAAGATGAACGAGAAGGCTAGAGAGCTCGGGATGGACAGCACGATTTACTACGATACTCACGGTTTGTCCCGATACAGTCAGGTTACTTGCCGCGATATGCTCAAACTTTGCCGATATGCGATGCAAAACGAGAAGTTCGTGGAGATCGTCAGCAAGGAAAAGGGAAAGCTCTCCTCCAATGATGTAAGAAAGAGTTCTTACCTGTATTCTTCCTTCAACGGAGTGATGTTTCCGAAGGGAATTGAGGAATATATAACGGGTTTTGAAGAGGATATACGCGGGATAAAGACCGGGTATATTCCGGAGTCGGCCAATAATTTTTCCTGCCAGATGCGGCACGAAGATTTAACATTTTACGGGGTCGTGATGCATGCACACGATGTGAAGAACGAAAAGGGCAGA
Source organism: Clostridiales bacterium (assembly GCA_012799165.1). Lineage (GTDB taxonomy): Bacteria > Bacillota > Clostridia > Peptostreptococcales > Anaerovoracaceae > RUG11894. Next base: position 645 of record JAAZLU010000070.1, on the reverse strand, counting down.
TGGGTGGAGTATCAGTTCGCCGATATGACTTCCCTGTTCAGATGGGCAAGATCCTTTAAAAAGGCGGGTTTTGCTGCGGGAGAGAACATAGAGGGAGTTATGAGCACCAAGCTCAGCTTTTCCAAGAATATAGACGCGGCTCCCGGTGAAGATCTGTATATACTGTCTCAGGATGAGAATCCGAGCTATAAGGTATATCCTTCCGAGGATGTCGGCCTTGAGGTAAGGAAGGGGCAGATCGTCGGAAGCATAGTTCTTGCGGATGAATTCGGGAACCTCAGAGCAGCGGACCTGATAGCTTCCTCGGACGCGAAGACCTCGATTTTCCCGGTAATAACTGTTATTGCAGTTCTCGTCATCGGGTTTACAATCGCTTTGATGTGGGTGAAAAAGAAAAGAGGCTGAATTGGCGGATTCCATTGACGAATTTGTAAACGCGTAGAATTGAGGGGGTGTTTCTCAAGTTTTTGCGTTCCGGCTATATGAAATTTTATATTTCGCCTACATAAGCTTCTATGCTCCGGTTAGGTAAGATTTTATACTTCGCTTACATGAGTTTTGCGATTTGGTTGCATAATAAAGATTATGTTAAGGTTCGTTGCTGCTTGCCGGAGATTAGCAATTCCTGTACAGCATCGCTATTTT
>JAAZLU010000069.1 GCA_012799165.1 Clostridiales bacterium | reverse complement strand
GAGCCCACCGTCATCACCAATGCTGAGGGTAATAGAACTACACCGTCCGTAGTGGGATTCACAAAGGGCGGCGAAAGGCTCGTGGGAGAGACCGCCAAGAGGCAGGCAATCACGAACCCCGAAAGGACTATCTCGTCCATAAAGAGACATATGGGAAGCGATCATAAAATCACCATAGACGGCAAGGTTTACACGCCGCAGGACATCTCCGCGATGATAATGGTGAAGCTTAAGACTGATGCCGAGGCTTATTTGGGAGAGAAGGTAACGGAGGCCGTAATCACGGTGCCCGCATACTTCTCCGACAGTCAGAAGCAGGCGACTAAGGACGCCGGCATGATTGCGGGGCTAGATGTAAAGAGAATCATCAATGAGCCCACCGCAGCTGCGCTGGCCTACGGTCTCGATAAGGATTTGGAACATCATAAGATATTGGTTTACGACCTAGGCGGAGGTACATTCGACGTATCCATACTCGACCTTGGCGACGGTGTCTTTGAGGTACTGTCCACTAACGGCGACACCAAGCTCGGCGGCGACGACTTTGACAATGCCCTTATGAACTTCATGGCGGACAGCTTCGCCAAGGAGAACGGCGTGGACCTGCGAAACGACAAGATGGCTCTGCAGAGACTCAAGGAGGCCGCTGAGAAGGCTAAGAAGGAGCTTTCCGCGAGCCAGTCGACAAATGTGAATCTTCCGTTCATAACCGTCAACGAGAACGGACCGCTCCATCTCAATATGGATATAACCAGGGCGAGGTTCGATCAGCTTACCGAGCATCTCGTAGAAAGGACGGTAGGCCCGATGAAGAAGGCCATGTCGGATGCAGGACTCACCAATGCCGATATAGACAAGGTGATACTCGTGGGCGGCTCGACGAGGATTCCCGCTGTTCAGGAAGCGGTCAAGAAAGTCACAGGCAAGGAGCCCTTCAAGGGTATCAACCCCGACGAGTGTGTGGCGATAGGCGCGTCAATCCAGGCGGGAGTGCTCACGGGCGAGGTTAAGGACGTGCTGCTGCTCGACGTAACGCCGCTGTCGCTCTCCATAGAGACACTTGGGGGGCTTGCGACGAGGCTCATCGAGAGGAATACGACCATTCCGACAAAGAAGAGTCAGATATTCTCGACGGCCGCGGATAATCAGAGCGCTGTGGACATCCACGTAGTCCAGGGCGAGCGCCAGATGGCGGCCGACAACATAACGCTCGGAAGATTCCAGCTTACGGGAATTCCGGCCGCACCGCGCGGAATACCTCAGATAGAGGTTACCTTCGATATAGACGCGAACGGTATAGTGAATGTTTACGCCAAGGACCTTGGAACCGGTAAGCAGCAGAGCATAACGATAACATCTTCCACCAAACTTTCGGATGATGAAATTGAACGCAAGATAAAGGAGGCTGAGGAATTCGCCGAGGCTGATAAGAGGAAGAAGGAAGAGACCGAGGCGAGAAATCAGGCGGAGACTTTAATCTACGAGACGGAGAAGAATCTTAAGGAGCTCGAGGGTAAACTCTCCGACAGCGAGAAGCAGGAGATAACAGAAGCAAAGGATGAACTCGCGAAGGTCATGGAAAACGGCACGCTCGAGGACATAAAGGCCAAGACCGAGGCCCTTACGGAGAAGTTCCACATCATAAGCACCAAGCTTTACCAGGAGGCTCAGGCTCAGCAAGCTGCTGCTGCGGGAGATGCCGCTCAGGGCGGGGATGCCGCGGATGCGGGGGATAATATCCAAGACGCGGACTTTGAAGTGGTTGACGACGACAAATAAATTCAGGATAATTGCAGGGGCGGGCAGGGCGCTATCGTTCACAGGAAACGGAGAGCCTGTCCGCCTTTGCGGGGAAGATTATGGCAGAAAAAAGAGATTATTACGAAGTTCTCGGCCTGAAAAAAGGCGCGAACGAAAACGAAATAAAATCAGCCTTCAGGAAACTGGCGATGGAGTATCACCCGGATAAGAATCAGGGTGATAAGGCTGCTGAAGAGAAGTTTAAGGAGATAAATGAGGCGTACTCGATTCTTTCGGATCCCGAAAAGAAGGAAAAGTACGACAGATTCGGCTTTGCGGGAGTCGATCCCAATGCGGCCTACAGCGGAGGCGGCGGGTTTGGCGGCTTCGGAGGCGGCGGTTTTGGCGGTTTCGAAGATATCTTCGGGGACTTTTTCGGCGGAGGCTTCGGCGGCTTTGGTAGCGCGGGAAGCAGGCAGGCGCGGACGGGTCCCCGCAGGGGAGCCGATCTTCAGAAGCGCATGAACATCAGTTTTGAGGATGCCGTATTCGGAACAAAGAAGGAGATAAGGCTTACGAAGGATGTCGTATGCTCGGACTGCGAAGGAAGCGGTGCGGAGAAAGGGACCGGTCGCAAGACTTGTGAGCACTGCGGCGGCACAGGTCAGGTAAGGACCGTTCAGAGCACTCCTTTGGGGCAGTTCCAGAGTGTCAGACCCTGTAATCACTGCGGCGGAAGCGGCAGTGTAATAGAGCACCCCTGCAATACATGTTCGGGCAGCGGAAAGATAAGAAAGACCGTCACCCTCAATGTAACGATACCTGCGGGTGCCTACACGGATTACGTGCTCACTCTCAAGGGTCAGGGGCAGCCCGGTACGAACGGCGGCCCCACGGGCGATTTATATATAGTGTTGAATGTCGCAGAGCACGAGCTCTTCACCAGAGACGGAGACAATCTCTGGCTCAAGGTTCCGGTGAGCTTTTCTCAGGCTGCGCTCGGCGATACCGTAACCATACCGGGTCTAAATGAGAAGCTGGCGCTGAAGGTTCCTGCGGGAACTCAGCCCGCGGATGTTCTTCGCATGAAGGGCAAGGGTGTCCCGAATGTCAGAAGCGGAAGACCGGGTGATCTGTACGCCGAGATAGTGGTGGAGATTCCCAAGAAGCTAAACAGCAAGCAGAAGGCGGCGCTGCGAGAATTCGCGGAAGGCGAGAATCTGGACGCTTATTCCAAGCGCAAGAAATTTGCGGATACGATGAAGAAGCTTTTCAAGTAAAGGAATATACATATTTAAAAGCAAATCTTCGGGGTTTAGGCTCCGGAGATTTTAAGTTTATATTATAATTTATAGCTTCGGAAGTAGCCTGCAATTGTGCTGCTGGAGTCAATAGTGGCGGAAGTGTTAGCGATGCGAATATTTTAGTATACAGGGATATCCTGTGCGTTCGCCCGCGTATGTGGATTTATTCGAACTAGGAGCTGTCCGTTTGGAGAAAAGACATTCTTCTTTGAGCCAGTATCCGGCATTAAAGCCTATCTTTGAGGATGGAAGCCACTTTGTAACGAAGTTCTTGAATGGAGTGTGCATGGCTGCGCCCGCAATGCTTGGCGTCCTTGCCACACAATAGGCATTGCCGTGACGGAAATCCGAGTTCCTCGCGGTGAATGGATTTGCCTTCCGGTGTAAGAACATCGATGTCATATAACCGTCCAAAGGGATGAGAAAGTTCGATACCTATTGCAATAAGTTTCGCATTGGTTGGAAATGCATTGACAGCCAGTTGGGCCTCACATCCGGTAGGAAGCTCGTGAACAGAGACTTCCGCGATTTGTTCAGAGAAGCTTCGATACAGTGCTGCCAATCCAGCACGAAACGCATCCTGCGCGAGCGGAAACATTTTTATTTCACCGGGAATATTAAGGGTAAAACTGATGACGCAAGGCGCTCCGGTATCGAACAGTGCCCGTTGCCGTTGAACACGTTCATCGCGACTTCGGAGAAGAGCATCAACTGTAACAGGAACTCCGGTAAAAATTTTATCTATTTCCACGGGGACCTCCTATGAGACATCAAATATCGACGGGTGCATTCGGGAACAAGCGGCATCGCAAGCTCGAAGCTGTCAGGATCCTGGATGAGTTTCCTCACGGTGGATGCACTGATAACTTGGTTATTATGTGTGATTCGGGGAATCTCATGGAACAGGATGCCGTATTTGGGAAGTGTAGAGCGCATAGTTGCATTGTACTGCGCAGTAACAGGGTCGAGAGGTTCGCTTCCTGCAAAGCGTACGGTGATGTTAAGCGCAGGAGCAATACGCTCTGCAAAAAGATTAATATCAAGTTGTCCTTGCAATGCAGTGGCCTGACTGCTGTCTTTAAGAAAGTACGACGGGAAGGTTATCCCGGAAATCATATACGGTCCGCCGGAGCAAACATATACGTTACGGAGATCCGCACAAGCTTCTTGTGCCAATTGAAGTCGGACATCTGCTGAAAATTCGGAACGATTCTCCGCCAGAATAAATACATATAACAGAGAACAATACGATGATGCGTACTCAATCAATGCTCTGTGCCCGAGGGTAAAGGGATTGCAGTTCATCACGCAGGCCCCTATATCCTTTACAGGTTCAACCTGCTGCTTAATTTTGCGAGCGAATTGTTCAACTCCGTTTGGTTTGTTTTCCATTATGACGAGCTTGTCGGAATGAATAAGCGGATAGAATCCGCAACAAGAAAATACCGATTCATTGTTGCGCGAGGTAATAATGAACAAATCATAAATGCCAACAGAAAAGCGCTGCTGTGTCAGTGCGGAGATAATCGGACCGAGAAGATTCTGACCGCGCATGGTGGAATCGACAGCAAAGCATTTAAGCAGATTTCCGGCCGCACAGCCACAGGCAAGAAGGCTGCAGTCTGCATCAAAAATCCCGAAAGCGGCATCCACATCCGGATCAAGTTTCAGCCCTTGTTGGGATAGAAAGTATGCCAGTGTTTTTTGAACAGAGGGTAGCTGTAACGGCAATGCAGATAATCGAAGCTGGTCATTCATTTGAAGTCCCCTTTATCAGTATCATAACGTATTCTCGTAAGATGAAGCAATATCAAAAATGGATATATACATATGAAAAGGTTATGGCGTTTTGATACGCAGGAGACCATGACAGGCAGCATATAGTATTGCCAAAGCACATGAAACTTGATACTATCCTCACAAATGGTTGCTGCCGATTAAGGAGAGAAAAGCAAATGACGCTCAGAGATATAGCATACATTGTTGTAATACAAGAAGAAAAAAGCATCACAAAGGCATCAAACAAACTATATGTTACGCAGCCAGCCCTGAGTCAACGTGTTCGCAAGGTCGAAAGTGAACTGGGGATTACTTTGTTTAATCGCACATCCAGAGGTGTGCAACTAACATCAGAGGGTGAATGTTTTCTG
>JAAZLU010000006.1 GCA_012799165.1 Clostridiales bacterium | reverse complement strand
CTGACGATAAGAGATGCCGAGGGCGCAATCGCCATCGCGGGTGTTATGGGAGGTCTGGATTCGGATATAGCGGACGACACGAATACAGTGCTCATAGAGTCGGCGAACTTCCAGGCGGACAGCGTCCGTAGGACTTCCAAGGATTTGGGACTTCGCACCGAGGCCTCGTCGCGCTTCGAAAAGGGTATAGACCCGAATCTTGCAAAAGAGGCCTGCGACAGGGTCTGCAGGCTCATAGAGATACTCGGAGCGGGTACGGTACTTTCGGGCGATGTAGATGAGTACCCCGTAAAGGAGGAGGCTAAGCCTCTCGATGTTAGGGTTTCGAGGATAAATTTGCTCCTCGGTACGGATCTTTCCGCGGAGGAGATGGTTTCTTACCTTCGCTCGCTGGAGATGGAGGCCTCGTATGAGGGCGATATAATAAGCGTGACCCCACCGACGATTCGAAGAGACTTGGAGATAGAAGAGGACTACGCGGAGGAAGTCGCAAGGCTATACGGCTACGATAAGCTACCGATGCGCCTGCCCAAGGGCAATAATCTGAGCACGATCTCGCGGAAGCAGAGTTTAAGAAACATTACGAAGCAGGCGCTTTTATCCATGGGGCTCTCGGAATTTCAGACATACAGCTTCGTCTCGCCGAAGGCGAGCGACAAGCTTAGGATTCCTGAGGAAAGCCGCAAGAGAAGTTTCGTAAAGCTGATAAATCCGCTCGGAGAAGAGACCTCCGTCATGCGCACAACGATACTTTCGAATCTCTTGGAGCTGCTGTCGCTGAACAACGCCAGGAGCAATCCGGAGGCGAAAGGCTTTGAACTCGGAAATACATTCTTTGCCGATGTCATTGTTGAGGATGTTCTTCCCGAGGAGAAGGATTCTCTCTGCATAGCTCTCTACGGCGAGGGCGAGGACTTCTTCAGCCTAAAGGGTCGCATCGAGCAGCTGATGGATGTTCTGGGCATCGACGATATCGAATTCGAAGCGGAGAGCGATAATCCGACATTCCATCCCGGCCGCTGTGCGAAGCTTCTGACGGGCGGAAAAGCTGCCGGAGTTTTGGGTCAGGTTCATCCTGCAGTATGCGAAAACTTCAATCTCGAAGAGAGGCAGGTCTATGCGGCGGAGATCGATATAGACATGCTGTACGAGCTTGCAGATACGGAGATGGTCTACGATCCTCTGCCCAAATATCCGGCTATGACCAGGGATTTTTCTATGGTAGTTGCGGAGGATGTCGCTGTCGGAGAGCTTCAAAAGGCTATAAAGATGAACGCCGGGGAATTGCTGGAGAGCGTCAAACTTTTCGATATCTATAGAGGTGCGCCGGTGCCGGAGGGCTCAAAGAGCGTCGCGTTCTCCCTCACATACAGGTCTGCCGAGAGAACCTTGAAGGAGGCTGAGGTCAACGAAATAAATCAAAAAGTTCTTATTGCGCTTAAGGATGCTTACAACGCGGTATTGCGCGAAATGTAGCGGAAAGGATTGAGATGAGCAACAGAAATACGGTGACCGTGCGGATTTACGGTCAGGAGTACAATATTTCGGGCGAGCAGTCCAGAGAGCAGATAATGAGGATCGCCGATTATGTGGACGGCAAAATGCATAAGATCGGTGAAAGTTTTAAAGGAAGTGCCTCGTCGGCGGCGGTGCTCACCGCGGTGAACATCGCAGCGGAGTATTTCGAAAGGGAGGCGGAGATCGAAGAGCTGCGCGAGGCGGAGGCTTCATTCAAGAGTGAAGTCGATCGCTATTCTCTGCTCTGGGAGGAGGCCAAGGACAGCCTTGCTCAGTACAAGGAGCAGATGGCGGGTAGCCGTCGCCAGCAGGAGGAGAATATCCGCACCTTCGAGGAGAAGAACGAGCGCATGGAATATTTGAGTAACCAGCTCCGGGAAGTCGAGGGACACAACGAGGTCCTGCGCGCAAGGGTCGAGGAGCTGACGATTAAGCTGAGCATGGCGGAGGAGGCTCCGGAGGCTGCTCAGAGGGAGATCAGGGAACTCGAGGAGAAGTGCAGGGATATCGAGAGCAGTTTCTTCGATATACAGATGGAAAACATCCATCTTAAGAATGACCTGGAGGCGCTCAGAAAGAGGCTCAACCGATAGGAGCGGGGAATGAACGAAAAAGCCCTGCAGGTACTCGAGTATTTTAGAATAATTGATATGCTGGCTGCGCGTTGCTGTTCGGCTCTCACGAGGGACTTTGTGAAAAAACTCAGACCCTCTTCAAAGTTACATTGGATAAGAGATGAACTTGCGGCTACGGGAGAGGCCTTTGAAGTAATCGTAAAAAAAGGTGTGCCTCCCCTCGGGGGCTTTTACGATATATCCGGCTTGGCGCATCTTGCGGCAAAGGAGGGGAGCCTCAGTCCCGGCCAACTTCTGCAGGTATCATACAATCTGTCTTCGGCCAGAAGGAGCGAGGAATATCTCAATACTGCTGAATTTGCGCATCTGAGGATTGTCAACGGTTTGGCGGGGTCGATAGTGGTTCTCGCTTATCTTGAAAGGGAAATCGACAGGTGCATAATCTCGGAAGACGAGATTGCCGACGACGCGAGTCCCGAGCTTCGCCGCATCAGACGTGCGATATTGCGTCAAAACGAAGCTATAAGGTCTAAGATACAGCAGATAGTAAGCTCCGCGGAAAATCGCGCCTTCCTTCAGGATGCGATCGTTACAATGCGTCAGGGGCGCTTCGTCGTACCGCTGAAGGCCGAGCACAAGACGAGGCTTGCGGGGATAGTTCACGACCAGAGCTCTTCGGGAGCCACACTCTTTATCGAGCCTCAGGCGATCGTCAAGATGAACAACGAGTTGCGGGAACTCGAACTTGCAGAAGAGCAGGAGATTGCAAGGATTTTAAAGGAACTCTCTATGATGGTCGGCGAAAACGAAATCGCCATCCGCGCGAATCAGGAGATTCTTTTAAAGCTTGACAATATGTTTGCTAAGGGCCGCTTGGCCTGCGATATGAACGCCTCCATGCCCGATGTCGCGGAAGAAGGTTTTATAAGGCTCATGAAGGCTCGTCATCCGCTTATAGATCCTAAAAAGGTAGTGCCTGTCGATGTCGAGATAGGCAGAGACTACGATACTTTGGTGATAACGGGCCCGAACACGGGCGGAAAGACCGTGACCCTCAAGACGGTTGGGCTGCTTTGCCTGATGGTACAGTCCGGACTCTTTATTCCTGCTGCGGACGGAAGCTGCATGCCGGTGTTTTCCGATATATTTGCGGATATCGGGGACGAGCAGAGCATAGAGCAGAGCCTATCGACCTTCAGCTCGCATATGAGGAATATCGTGCAGATTACGAGGCGCGCAAAGGAGGACTGTCTGGTCTTACTGGACGAGTTGGGAGCCGGAACCGATCCCACCGAAGGCGCCGCGCTTGCGATGGCGATACTCGATAATCTTAGGCGCACGGGCGCGCTCACGATGGCGACCACTCATTACACGGAGCTCAAGAAGTACGCTATATCTACCGACGGTGTCGAGAATGCTTCCATGCAGTTCGATGTGGAGACGCTTTCCCCCACATTCAGGCTCGTAACCGGTATTCCCGGGAAGTCCAATGCCTTTGAGATTTCAAGAAAACTCGGCCTTTCGGAGGAGATAATAGGGGAGGCTTCACGCTTGCTGGAGAGGGGCGATATTGCATTTGAGGATGTAATACAATCGATAGAGAGCGAAAAGAGCATAGCTGAGAAGGAGCGCCGCGAGGCGGAGCGCCTGCGCGAACTTTCGCAGAAGGCGCACGAATCGATAGTTAAGCGCGAAGAGAGGATAAACGAGCGCAGAGAGAGCATTATCGAGGAGGCGAAGCAGGAGGCCAGAGAGATTCTCGATGAGGCCAGAGAACTCATAAACGAGATAAGAAAACAGGTTGACGAGGCAGTGGAGCATGCCGAGGCGAGAAGCGAGATAAACAGGCGCATCGATGAGGGCAAGAGGCTGATAGGTGAAAAGCGCAAGGATTATGCGCCGGCCGCAGCGCAGCCCGATGAAAACCATGAGCCTCCGAACGCCGATGAGATAACGGAAGGTACGCGCGTTAATCTGATTGCCATCGGCAGCAAGGCAACGGTTCTGAGTCTGCCGGACGATAAGGGAGATTTTATGGTTCAGGCCGGGAGCATAAGGCTCAATGTAAACCTGCGGGATGTGAGCTTGGTACAGGAGAATGTTACTGAGAAGGAGCGCCGCAAGGCCATGTATTCGCGCATGTATATGGACAAATCGATGAGCGTGTCCATGTCCTGCAATGTTATAGGAAAGACTTTGGAGGATGCCAAGCTGATAGTCGACAAGTACCTCGACGATGCAGCTATAGCGGGCCTCGCGAGCGTCACGATAGTACACGGAAGGGGCGAGGGTATACTTCGCAGCGGACTACAGAAGATGTTTAAGCGCCACAAGCATGTTAAAACTTTCAGAACTGGAGATTACAAGGAGGGAGGCGACGGCGTTACCGTCGTGGAGCTGAAATAGATATGAAGAATGTTAAGAGCAAGATTGCAGAGTTGCTTCAGGAAAAGATTCAAAGCCTTACGGTAGATGAGATTGAGAATATGATAGAGATTCCACAGGACAGTAGTCTGGGAGACTACGCGTTGCCTTGCTTCAGGTTTGCCAAGGAGCTGCGTAAGTCTCCAGCTCTAATCGCGGCCGACATAGCCGAGGCCGTGGGGAGTGCCAAGATCTTCGAAAAGGTGGAGAGTGTAAATGCTTATGTGAATATGTTCCTCGATAAGGAGGCTTTCGCACGGCTCACACTCGATGCTGTTATGAAAGAGGGGGAAAACTTCGGAGGAAGCGGCAAGGGCGCCGGAAGGACCGTCATAGTCGAATACAGCTCGCCCAATATCGCAAAACCCTTCCATATAGGGCATATCAGGAGCACTGTAATAGGGAACTCTCTTTATAAGATATACAAAGCTCTGGGCTTTAATGTGGTGAGGATCAACCATCTCGGAGATTACGGAACACAGTTCGGGAAGATGATAACAGCTTACCGCAAGTGGGGAAATAAAGAGGATGTGGAGAGGGAACCGATACAGACTCTTTTAGGCTACTATGTCCGTTTCCACGAGGAGGCGGAGGAGGATCCCTCTCTCGAAGATGCGGCGAGGGAAGCCTTTGCGCGCCTCGAAAAGGGCGAGCCGGAGGAGCTGGAGCTCTGGAAGTGGTTCAGGAGCGAATCCCTTAAGGAATTCAGCAGAGTATACGAGATGCTCGGTATAAGCTTCGATTCCTACGACGGAGAGTCCTTCTATTCCGACAAGATGCCGCAGATTCTTGCGGAGCTGAAGGAGAAGGGACTGCTCGAGACATCGAGAGGGGCGGAGATCGTAGATCTTGAGCCCTATGGTTTAACGCCTGCACTCGTAACCAAGAGCGACGGCTCTTCTCTGTACATTACCCGAGATCTTGCTGCGGCAGTCTATAGGAAGGAAAAGTATGGTTTTCATAAAAATATTTATGTCGTTGGCTCTCAGCAGATTCTGCATTTTAAGCAGTGGATTAAGATTTTGGAACTGATGGGCTACGAATGGGCGCAAGATTGCGTTCACGTGCCTTTCGGTATGGTGAGCCTCGAGGAAGGCACCATGTCGACGAGGAGCGGCAGGGTGGTATTCCTCGAAGATGTTCTGGGAAAGGCCG
>JAAZLU010000068.1 GCA_012799165.1 Clostridiales bacterium | reverse complement strand
GCCCGTAATAGTCTGCGTAGGATAGCGATAGTTTCCGGTGAGCATCCAGGTGCTCAGACCCTCCTCCTCGAGCGCCCTACATTTAAAGAGCAGATTTTCCAGACTGCGCGAGACTCCGTCGGTGCCCAGCAGACCGACGAGAGAAGTGACTCCGTTCATTGTAAAATCCGTCAACTGAAGCTCGGGTGTCCTCGATGCAGGTCCCTGTTCCCCTCCTCCTCCGGTAACATGAACATGTATGTCTATAAAGCCCGGGCATACAACAGCACCCTCGGCATCGTAAATCGAGATTCCGGGCACTTTGCCCCATTCGGACAGATCCCCGGCGACGGCGGCTATGCGCCCGCCCTCTATTAAAATATCCCCGAGCCCAAAATGCGCAGGCGCGTAGATGTCACAGTTTCTAAGAAGTTTAAGCATATGTTCTCCTTTATAATAATGCTTCTGCGGCCCGATGTTCCGCCGATATGTAATCGCTCACATCCCGTTCGTCTTCAAGAATTTCCTCGAACCTGTCCCCGAGTTCATAGGCTATACAGGAGGCCAATATATTGAAAAAGCTTATGGTCGATACCTGTGAGTTATAGTAATATCTGGCAGCCGTTGCACAGAGGAATACATCCGCGTGCCGCGTCGCCGCCGGTGAATCCGCGCTGTCCGTTATCGTCATCAGAGGCACCTTTCTCATTGCACAGAAATGTGCGATATTGCTTATAGGTCTATAATAAGGAGGAAATGACAGGAGAATTACATAATCCCCGCTGTCCAGGCCCGCAAGCATGGTCTGCACGGAATCGCTGTTACCTATGTTTACGCTGTGAACATTTACCCGCAGAAACCTCAACCTGTTTGCAAGATATTCCGCAATGATGAATGTACCGTCGTGGGCAAAAATTTTAACCTCGCTGGCTGCCATCAGGCGCTTGACGCAAGCTGTAAGCTTTTCCGCATCGAGTTCAGCCATCATAGTACTGAGATTCGCAAGATCGTCTTCGAATACGGCTCTGAGCATGGCCTTGGGATCTGCGGATTTTCTATCCTCTGCGCGCGAGAGCGAAAGAAAGGATAGGGGCGAGGCTTTAAAGAGATGCTCCCTGCTGTAATCCTGCAGGGCCTTCTTGAAATCGCTGTATCCTGAATAGCCGAGCGCTCTGCAAAAGCGCAGGATTGTAACCTCGGAAGCAGCAGTGCGCTCGCTGAGTTCCTTTAGTGTCATGTACGAGACTTCGTCCGGAGAATCCAGTACGGCCTCAGCTATGCCCCTCTGGCGAGGAGTAAGGAGATGTAAATTGTCTTTTATTTCACTGATTTTCATTTCACGCCATCTATCAAAATAAAGTATTTACTACATTTTAGCTTATCAGATTTGAAAATACAAGTTAAAAATGTGAAGTTTTTTCATAAAAAAGCACAGAACTATAGTTTTTGCTTTACTTTTGCTGTTACAACATGTTATCATTAGCATAATCTGAATGCGATTTAATTAATGATTGCTGTTCTTTACAACAGAGAGGAAGGAAATCAACATGAAAAGAGTACTAGCAATACTGCTCACCCTCGTTATACTTGCGGGACTTTTGGCAGGCTGCGGCAGCAAGAAGACTGTTCAGCCCCAAGGGAATGAAGGTGAAGTTTCAGAAGTAAGCTATCTGAAGGAATACAAATCCACTTTCTCCAGTCCTATCACTTCGATGAATCCGTACACGACTTCCGGAACAAGCGACTATGTGTTCATCTCAAATTTAGTTGAAGGTCTAGTCGAGACTGACCGCTACGGAAGGCCTGTCCCCTGCATAGCCGAAAGCTGGGAGCACAATGACGATTACAGCGTCTGGACCTTCAAGCTCAAGGACAATATTTACTGGGTGGACAGCAGCGGTGCTCCGACGGAGTATAAAGTTACGGCCGACGACTTCGTCTCGGGAATGCGCTATGTATCCGAACCCAATCATTCGGCGAGCAGCTTCAGCACGATAAGGGGCGTCATCAACGGACTCTACGACTACTACTACCGCCTCGTGGACATCGACGACGGCGAGGAAACCACAATAACGAGACCGGATGCCGAAGCGATGTTCGACGAAGAAGTGGGCGTTAAGGCTCTCGACGAGCTCACTGTCGAATACACCCTGGACGGTTCATACCCCTACTTCCTTTCCTATGCCCAGCTCGACCTGCTCCTTCCCGTAAAGCAGGAGTTCCTCGACAAGGTCGGGGAAGAATACGGCCTTACAAAGGAAAATATGCTGTATAACGGCGGATATTATATATCCAGCTGGACCCTCGACAAGGAAGTTGTATTTACGAAGAACGAGCACTACTGGGACAAGGACAATCTTACCCTGGATAAACTCAGCTGGGAGTTCGTGTCCGACGGCATCTCCAGCCTCGAGCTGTTCAAGAGGGGCGATATAACCTCAACATCGCTATCATCGGAAGAGGTCGCCAGCGTCAGAGGCAGCGAATGGGAAAAGTATGTCTATCTGTCGGAAAAGACCGTAACGACTTACTGGTACTCCTTCAACTTCGCGACAAAGAACCCGGAGATGGCGGCGGCAGTTCAGAACGAGAACTTCCGCAAAGCCATATTCACTGCGATTGACGGCGTGACCCTCTCCGCGATATGGGAGCCCGAAGACCCCGAATTCTTCTGCAGATGGACCTTGCTACCGGAGAACTGCATGTTCGATAATAACGGAAAGGATTATACGGATTATCCGGCCCTGGCAAACTATAAAGGGATAAACCCGTTCAGCGAAGCCGATGCCAAGGCATACATGAAAAAGGCTGTCGCTGAGCTCTGCGAGGCAGACGGCGTAACCCTCAAGGGCGTAAGCCCCGGCAAGGTGGATATGTTGCCCGTGGCGGAATTCAATGCCGATGGCAAGCTTCCCATAGATATAGTTTATTCTTCCGGAAGCTCCGAAAGTGAGATGAAGAAGGCAACGCTCGTAAAACAGATGCTCGAAACATATATCGGCACGGAGTATGTAAATGTTATACTTGCCTACTCCAGCAGCAGCTTCAGCGCCGATGTCTATGATCTGGGCAACTGGGACCTCGTCGACGATTCCTACGGCTTCAGATACGCGGATCCCTCCGCCAACCTGAACCGCTGCACGAGCGACTATGACATAAGCTACAGCACCTATAACATACCCGAATTCGATGCCATGGTGGAAAAGGCCGACGGAATTTACGATATCAACAAGCGCTACGAGGCCTACTCCAAGGCTGAAGCCTGGCTGCTCGACCATGCCTATCTGAAACCGTATATGTCCGGAGGCGGATCCTACAACATGACAAGAATAGTTCCCTACACCGAACCGGGCGGCTATTTCGGACTGGGCAGATACAAGATGAAGGGCGCCCTCATAAGAGAGACTCCCATCACCCTCGAAGAGTTCAACGCGCTTACGGAACAATACAACTCGGAGAAGGCAGCTCTTTAATTAAATCTCAAAAGCACAACATATAATGTAAAGCCTTTCAAGGGGGCGGCGAACGCCGCCCCCGATACACAATAAAAGCATCCATACAGATAAAATGAGGTGATCTCATGAAGCGTTATCTGCTCTCCAAAGCCGGACAGGCAATAGTTACCATAATACTTGTAGTACTCGTAGTATTTGCGCTGCTGAGGTTTATGCCGACTGCCGGTTATTTTACAAAGGAACAGTGGAAGGATATGACCGACGGCGAAAAGACGGCGTATCTGCGAAACATGGGAGTCCTGGATCCTCTCCCTACCCAGCTTAAAAACTTTACGGTAAATCTGTTTAAAGGCGACCTCGGAAGGAGTATAACGCTCTATCCGGGCAATTCAATCTCCAGAATACTCGGCGAAAAAATACCGTATTCTTTGCTGTTGAACATAATATCCTGGTTTGTATCGACCTCAATCGGTCTGCCTCTGGGCGTTGCAATGGCCAAGAGCAAAGGCGGTCTTGCGGACCGCATGGGCACCGTATATGTCGTCATAATCAGGGCGGTGCCTTCGATAATAATTCACTTCTTTATACAGGTGTATTTTTCCAAATGGCTCAATCTCCCGATGCTATTTTATCTGGATAAGCCTATATCCTGGCTGCTTCCGACAATATCTATGTCTATAGGAAGCATAGCTGGCTACGGTGTTTGGCTCAGAAGATATATAGTGGACGAGGAAAACAAAGACT
>JAAZLU010000067.1 GCA_012799165.1 Clostridiales bacterium | reverse complement strand
TGTTTCTGCGGGATTCCATCCACTGCTTGTCGTGCAAGCCTCCACTACACTATCTGTTCGGGGTGACAGTTGTATCCTTGAGTATTACGTCGTGAGCACCGCCCTCGACTATGGAAGTCGCCGATACGAGCGTCAGCTTTGCCTTTTGCTGAAGTTCCGGTATGCTCATCGCACCGCAATTGCACATGGTCGAACGCACCTTCGCAAGAGATAGTCTTACGCCATCCGAGAGCGCACCCGCATAGGGAACGTAGGAATCCACGCCCTCCTCGAAGGAGAGCTTCGCGGGGCCGCCCGAATCGTAGCGCTGCCAGTTGCGCGCCCTGTTAGAGCCTTCGCCCCAGTACTCCTTAACATAAGTTCCGTTAATCATCAGCTTTGCCGTGGGGGATTCATCGAAGCGCGAGAAATACCTGCCGAGCATAACGAAATCCGCACCCATGGCCAGCGCCAGGGTCATGTGATAGTCGTGTACGATTCCTCCGTCAGAGCAGAGGGGCACGTATATGCCGGTCTCTTCGAAGTATTCGTTCCTCGCCTTAGCGACCTCGATTACTGCCGTAGCCTGACCGCGCCCTATGCCCTTGGTCTCTCTGGTGATGCATATCGAGCCGCCTCCGATTCCGACCTTTACAAAATCAGCACCGGCGTCGGCAAGAAATCTAAAGCCCTCCGCGTCGACAACATTGCCCGCACCTACTTTAATGTCCTCGCCGTATTTATCGCGAATCCACTTTATGGTGTTTTTCTGCCATGCGCTGAAGCCCTCGGATGAGTCGATGCAAAGTATGTCCACCTCGGCATCTAACAACGCGGGGACCCTTTCCTTATAATCGTGGGTATTTATTCCCGCTCCGACCATATAGCGCTTGTGTTCGTCCAGCAGCTCGTTCGGGTTGGCCTTGTGCGCATCGTAGTCCTTGCGGAAAACGAAGTATCTGAGCCTGCCCGCATCGTCGACTATGGGCAGTGCATTAAGTTTATTGTCCCAGAGAATATCGTTGGCTTCGGAGAGGGTAACGCCTTCCTTAGCGTAGATTAGCTTTTCAAGGGGGGTCATGAATTCCTTGACCTTGGTCGCGGGATCCATGCGGCTTATCCGGTAGTCACGGCTGGTTACTATGCCCACGACCTTGCCTGCCGAAGTGCCGTCCTCCGTAACAGCCGTCGTTGAATGACCCGTCCGCTCCTTAAGACGCAGTAAATCCGCCAAAGTAGCCTCGGGCGCAATATTCGTGTCGCTTGGCACAAATCCCGCCTTGTTGCTCTTGACCTTCGCAACCATCTCCGCTTCGCTTTCTATGCTCTGCGAGCCGTAGATAAAGGAAATTCCGCCTTCCTTCGCGAGAGCCACCGCGAGCCTGTCGCCGGAAACGGACTGCATTATTGCGCTCACCATCGGTATGTTAAGGCTTATCTCAGCTTCCTCGCCGCGCCTGAACTTGGTGATCGGCGTCTTCAAACTCACCTTGCTCGGTATGCAATTCTCATCCGAATAGCCCGGTACCAGCAGATACTCGCTGAAAGTATGCGAAGTTTCGTCGTAAAAGTATGCCATGATTCCTCCTACTGTGTTATGCCCAAATATTCCTCAAGCGTAATCTCGTTTTCGTATATGTACTCTGCGACGCCCTCGCCCACATACCTGATGTGCCAGGACTCGTAGTTGTAACCCGTAATGCTTTCCTTGCCCTCGAGAGAGCGTACAATAAAGCCGTATTTATGCGCGTTTTCGGCTACCCACGCGGCTTCCTTGCTTCCATTAAAGCTGGTGAGCCCCCTGCCTATCACCCCAAGGTCGCAGCAGAGTCCCGTCTGATGCTCGCTCTCGCCCGGCTTTGCGCTGTATTTATTTGCAGCATCAACTCCATTCTTTTCCGCATAGCCGTCGAATAAATTCTTCTGATAGCTGTAGGATCTGTAACCCGTCCGTAGCACCATATCGAAGCCGTCCGCCTCCGCCGCCGCAAGCAGCTCCGCAAGGGCCTCGGACGCGGGCTTTCGCAGCTGCCTCGTCTCCTTTATTCCAACGTTCGGGTCACTCTTTTCGAACTCCACCAAATCCGCCGGAACATATTCCTCGGTCAACCTGTGAGTCTTATTGACCAGCAAGAGCTCATCATCAACATGCGATGAAAGCGGAAAATCCTCGAGCGAAGTAATCATCCCGGGAAGGCCCGCCGCCTCGGCCCCGGGGCTGCGTATCTCCAAATCAGACGCAGCCTGCTCCGAGCCCGGCTCAGCTTCGCCTTCGCCCGGCTCGCCACCCTCCGGGCTTTTCGGAGATGGCTCCTTAGTCTGAGCATCGCCGCCTCGATTTTTTAAGGAGATCGGCCACTCAAATACCAAAATACTAACAGCTGCTGCGATAAGAACGATCAACAGCAATATTATTAAATAAAATCTAGGTTTTAACCTAACTTTTTTTTGCCTCATATTCTCTTTCCTTTTGCTGTACCCGGTTTATAATTATAGCACAACCAAGTCACAAAGGCGACGTAAGGTTTTTGTCAAAACCGCCTTAATGTATTAATTCACTCGTCAAAACCGGCGCAGCATACGCTGCGCCGGCCTGTTTGCCGCATCCTAAAAGGCTTCATTTATCACCTTTAGGATTTATCGAATTACATTTTAGGAAAGATACGAACTACATCATCCCCATCCCGCCGGCTCCGCCGGGAGGCATCATGGGTTCGTCTTCCTTTATGTCCACGACTCCCGCTTCGGTGGTGAGCAGCAGCGCGGATGCGGATGCCGCATTCTGAAGCGCGGATCTGGTAACCTTGGTCGGGTCGACTATGCCGGACTCAATCATCTTCTCATATTTTTCCGTCATGGCGTTAAAGCCGACTCCGGGCTCGCTCTTCTTTACTTCAGCGACCACGACGCTTCCTTCGAATCCTGCGTTCTCCGCAATCTGGCGGACGGGCTCCTCGAGCGCCCTGAGGATTATCCTCGCGCCGGTCTTAACGTCGCCGCTCTGCGCCTCGGTGTACTTTTCTACCGCAGAAAGCGCGTTGATGAAAGCGACTCCGCCGCCGGGAACTATCCCTTCTTCGACGGCAGCTCTGGTAGCGTTGAGCGCATCCTCTATCCTGAGCTT
>JAAZLU010000066.1 GCA_012799165.1 Clostridiales bacterium | reverse complement strand
CGCCGGTTGCGATGTTGTAATCGCCTGCATGAACCAGGCGCCTCTTGCGACATTCATGGCATCCATGAGAGACGCAAACTATAATGCGAGCATCATAACTTCATATGTTAACGCTTCTCCGACCACTCTTGGCAAATTCGTCGAGGACGGTTCCGTGACGGCGGATCGCATGGTTTACACGACCGCATGGCTCGATACATCGAGCGAAGCGGGTCTGGCAGGCTATATGGAATTTGCAGCCGCAATGGCCGCCTGGGAACTTGATAACGGTCTCTCCGGAAGCGAATACGCCCTCAATTCGTTTGCGATGGCGGGTTACATTGCCGGCAATATCTTTGCTCAGTCGCTCGATGCTCTCGACAAGGCCGGGCTGGAGCTTAACTATCAAAACTATTACGATATTATGGAAAAGACGGAGTTCCAGATACCGATGGGCGGAACTCTCAGCTATGCAAACGGCGCGCGCCTCGGCGTTACTTCGCTTGCGCTGCTGAGCATTTCCACGGAGCCGGGTGCTTCGGGTTATTATGAACTCAAAGTAGAAAGCCCGATTATGACTCTGGACGAAGTCCTTAAGGCAGCAGAATAAAAATAGAAGCTAAATTAGTTGAATAAAGAAGATGCCGCACATTTCAGATTTCAGTATACTTGCATTGAACAAAAAAATGTAATAAAGTAACTGAAATGTGCGGCGAGAATTCCCAAGATTACTACATAAGGAGAGAAAAATGGTTTTAGAGCTTAAAAAGGTAAAAACAGACAGATTGAATGTGGCGTATAGGCAGGCAGGAAGGGCGGGAGCTCCAAAGCTGCTGCTCCTGCACGGCAATGCGTCCTCGGGCGTGTTCTATGAGCCTCTCATGGAAAAGCTTGCAGACGATTTCGATATGCTCGCGCCGGATATGAGATGTTTTGGGGATTCCGACGCGCTTGCGATAGACGCGACCGGAGGAATGAAGGTATTTTCCGAGGATTTGGATGCATTTATCAGAGCAGTCGGCTGGGATAAATTTGCGCTTTTGGGCTGGTCGCTCGGCGGCGGAGTTGCCATGCAGTATGCCATCGATCACAGTGAAAAGTTGAGTGCTCTTATCCTCCAGGCTCCTCTTTCGCCCTTCGGCTATGGCGGAACTTATGCTGAGGACGGCAAAAAGCTCGAACCTGTAGGCATAGGAAGCGGTGCGGGGGCCGCCAATCAGCCGCTTATTAAAGCTGTGCTGGAAGGCGATAGAGAATTTGCCGGCGCGGCAATAGACGGTTCCTATGTCGTGCAGGGTTTCCAAATAGACGCGGCCGTCAGAGAGCGCTTTATAGACAGTATCCTTAAATGCAAGGTCGGAGATGATATGTGGCAGGGCGACTTTGTGCAGATCGAAAAATGGCCCTTTGTCGCCTCCGGTACAAAGGGAGTTGCAAATACTATGTCTCCGAAGTATTGTGACCTTACGGCTCTCGTGGACATTCCGAATAAGATGCCGATTCTTTGGATCTACGGCAATGCGGATCTCGTGGTGGGCGACGCCTGCTTCGGAGATTTGGCAATTCTCGGCAAGATGAACATAATTCCGGGTTATCCGGGAGAAGATGTCTATCCGAACCAGCCGATGGTCAGCCAGACAAGATATGTACTCGAAAAATATAAAGCGAAGGGCGGAATCTACAAAGAAGTGATGGTAGAAGGTTCGGGTCATGGTGTTATGCTCGACAACGAGGATAGATTTATTGCCGAACTAAAGGATTTCTTGAAGTAAGCATAGAGATTGGTTTAATATTATGTTCAGCCACCTATTGACGGTGGCTGAACAGCTAATCATCAGAAATTTAAAATACTGTTGACCTCGAAATTGGCCAAATAATTATTTGGAGATTGTGGAGATATAATGGAAAAAGATTATCAGGAACGAGATTCATATAAAAAAATAGTGGAAAGTGCCACTGCTCTTTTCAGTACAAAGGGCTATAGAGGCACGACCATCAAGGATATAACCGCAGGGGCCGGCCTGGCGGTAGGCACTTTTTATCTGTATTTTAAGAGCAAGCATGAACTATATGCCGACATAATGGAAAATTTCGCAAGGGGGCTTCAAAAACATCTTGACGGATGCGGGGCAGGCATAGAAGATGTTGTGGAGCGCCAGGTCCAATATATAATAAGTTTTATACGCTATGCTTTTGAAAATCCCGCCTGCTATAATCTTATTTTCGAATCGCTGTATATCGACAAGAAATTATTCTTCGATTATTATCATAAATATGCGATGCGCTATGTTCCGTTTATCGCGAAGTCTCCCGATATGTCAAAGGAGATAAACCCGGCGGTCTGGTCTTATATTTCCATGGGAATCGGTAATTTCCTCGGCTTTAAGGTGATTGCGGAGGATGATTGCAGCGAAGAGCAGCTTAAAATCATCGAAGATACAATTCGCAAAATCCTGGAAGAAGGCATACGGGTTGATTAGCTGAAAGGGGCTGCATTATCGGACCTTCCTTTATAGTGCTAATTCGTTTTCACAATGATTGTATACAGGGATTAGCTTTATTTTCAGTTCTTTCTGCCACTTTGAAAGCTTGTCCGTTGCGGATTCTTTAAAGCCCTCATCCTTTAGAGACAGAAGGTTTACGCGCACATTGTAGGATCCGGCAAAGAAGGCAGCTTCGCAGAGTCTTGCAGCCACTCCCGCGTCGGTTACGGCATTGCTGTTGCCTTCCTCTGCGGCGATGGCCGCCAGATTCGCTATTTCTAAAGTAAGCTCAGCTATTCTCAGAGGTACGACGCAGGAATTGCGCAGGGCCTCCTGCATGGCTTGCGAGCGTTTAATCTTTTCTTCAGTTGTTTCCTTCGGTAATTTCATAGCAGCCATAAAGCCGTTAAAGGCTTCGGCATCTTTATCCACAAGTACCTGCAGTTCTTTGCGGAGTTTTTCTGCGTTGTTTATCAGCTGTTGCATATTTTCTTCCACCGCGGCATATTTTTCCTTGCCGACGGTCAGGCTCGCAACCATGGAGACGAGGCCTGCAGCCAGGACCCCGCAGAGTGCTCCTACGCTGCCTCCGCCGGGGGCGGGGGAGGAAGAGGCCAGTTCGCTTGCAAATTCTTCAATAGTGTGGTCGATCAGTTTTTTTGTCATAACTCGTACTCCTATATGATTTTTCTTCCCTGCCGATAAACGCTTTTTACAAGATTCTGCCCGAAGCGATAGAGCGGGTATTCCAAATTGTCAGCATTCCAGATGACGAAGTCCGCATCCTTTCCGACATCGAGGCTGCCTACTCTCTTAGCTCTATCCACGGCATAGGCCGCATTCAAAGTGGCGGCGCTAAGAATTTCTTCCGGCCTCATCCGTAAATACAGATATGCAAGATTCAGGATGAACTGCATGTTAAGCGACGGGCATGAACCGGGATTATAGTCGCTTGCGAGAGCGACCGCGACTCCGGAATCGAGCATCCTGCGCGCAGGAGCATAGTTCTGACGCAGATAGAAAGATGTTCCGGGTAATAGGACGGCCACCGGAGCACCGGGCGCAGACAGAGCCTGTATGCCCGCATCGCTGACAGCCATCAGATGGTCTGCGGATGTAAGCTTCATTTCGGCAGCCAATTCCGCTCCGCCCAAGGAGACTATTTCGTCGGCGTGAATCTTGAGCTTAAAGCCCAGCTTCCTTGCCGCTTTAAAGATTTCTCTCGTTTCTTCGATGGAAAAGACTCCCTCTTCGCAAAAGACATCGCAGAATTCCGCGAGACCCATATCGGCAATCTTAGGCATAATTTCTTTGATCTGAAATTCGATATATCCGGCGGTATTTCCCTTGTATTCTTCGGGGATGGAATGTGCTCCCATAAAGGTGGAGACGATATTCATGTCCATGCTCTCTTGCAAGCTTCGAATGATTTCCAGAGTTTTAATCTCGGTTTCAAAATCAAGTCCGTAGCCGCTTTTGATTTCCACTGTAGTAACGCCGAGTCTCTGCATCTCTTTGAGGTCATTCTTGGCTTTTTCCAGAAGCGACTCGCTGTTTGCCGCCCTCGTCGCTCTGACCGTGCTCGCGATGCCTCCACCCGCCCGGTGAATCTCCATATAATCGGCACCGGCAAGTTTTAAGGGCAGCTCATTTTCCCGTGAACCGCCATACACCGCATGTGTATGAGGATCGACTAAGCCGGGAGTTACCAGAGCTCCGCCGCAGTCCAGCCTCGGAATATTTCGGCCTTTAAAGCCGCTTTCAGAAAGCTCCGCAACCCTTCCTTCTTCCACAAGCAGCTCGCGATACTCCCGCACAGAAGCACTTTTTGCGCCTCGCAGGGGCACGCCTTGGTCGTGAGGGGTAAATATTCGCGCATTGCTTAAAATAAAGGCATCAGTGCTCATTACAGTATCTTCTCCAGAATCTGGCTATCTTTGTTGAAATCCTCTATCTGTAGGTAATATTCGGCAGATTCAATCAGGGCATCCACCGGCACAAGTCCGATTACTTCGCTGCCTAAAGCATTTACGCCGTAGCGCCGCGCTTCCATCTTTACCATTTCAAAAACCCTGTAAATGGGAGTTTTTTTGTAGTTGACGAGGTTCATGCTGACTTGGGCGATATTGCGGTCTTCGAGGAAAACGCCCATGGCCTTGACATTGGCCAGCCCGCCGCCTTTTTCGCGTACCCTTCTTGCAATCTGATTGGCGATATCAAGATTCGCTGTATCCAAATTGATGTTATAGGCTATCAGATATTCGCGGGCACCTACCGCAGTCGCGCCCGCCGTCGGATGCAATGTTGCCGGTCCGAAATCCGGCACCCACTCCGGATCCTTGATTTTCTCCTTGAAGCCCTCGTACTGGCCTCTGCGAACATCGGCCAAATTGCGCCGCTGCTGGCTGCGGGCCGCTGACTCATAAAGGTAGACGGGAATTCCGAGATCCGTTCCCATCTTCTCGCCCAGCTGCTCAGCCAATGCGACGCACTCGCTCATCTCCATTTCCTGAACGGGTATGAAGGGGATTACATCGGTGGCGCCCATGCGGGGGTGTTCACCGTGGTGTTCTTCCATATTGATGAGTTCTGCCGCCTTTGATGCCAAGCGGAATGCCGCCTCAAGCACCGCCTGCGGCTCGCCGATAAAGGTTACTACCGAACGGTTATGATCCTTATCCGAAGAATAATCCAGCAGTGTTACTCCCGCGCTTTTCCTCACCTCGCCGACGATAGCTTCGATCTTCTCTTGATTGCGCCCCTCGCTGAAGTTGGGTACGCATTCGACAATTTTAGCCATATTTTCCTCCCTATTATGTCTATTTCTTTAAAATTTCGTCCAGCAGTTCTTCGTCCACCAGATACGGAATGCTTACATGATAATCCGGGTGCTCGCGGTTGAACTCTATCATCGTACTCAGGGCGTGTTCATTTCTTGCCCAGCTGCGGCGACTTACTCCGGATATGACATCCCAGGTCATAGCATCTCGAATAATTCTGTCGACTCTTTCGCTGCCGTCCAGCACCAATCCGAAGCCGCCGTTTATTGCCTTGCCGATGCCCACTCCGCCGCCGTTATGCAGCGCGACCAAAGACATGCCGCGCGCGGCGTTTCCGGCGTAGCATTGTACAGCCATATCCGCTGTAATATTGCTGCCGTCATAGATATTCGAGGTTTCGCGGAAGGGAGAATCCGTTCCTCCGGTATCGTGGTGATCTCTGCCGAGCATAATCGGGCCGACCTCTCCCTTGCGCACCATTTCGTTGAATTTTAGGGCAATCCTTACTCTGCCCGCTGAATCCTGATAGAGTATGCGCGCTTTGCTTCCGACGACCAGGGCGTTTTTCTTTGCGTCCCTTATCCAGACCCAGTTATCTCTATCCTGAAATCTTCTCTCGGGGTCTATGGAATCCATCGCCGCTTTATCCGTTTTATCCAGGTCGCTTTCCAGACCTGAGAGACATACCCAGCGGAAGGGGCCGTAGCCGTAGTCGAAGAGTTCGGGTCCCAAAATATCTTCCACATAGGAGGGGAAGATAAAGCCGTCGAGGGTGTCGCGACCGTTTTTAGCGATTTCCTTATTGCCTGCATCGAAGACGGCTTTCATGAAAGAGTTGCCGTAATCGAAGAAATATGTCCCTCTTGAAACCAGTTCCTTGATTGCACGAAAGTGTCTGCCCAGGCTCTCGTTCACCAGGCGGCAGAATTTTTCATGATCGCTGTCGAGCAGGCGGGTGCGCTCATCGAAGGTGATGCCCTGCGGGCAGTAACCTCCGTCGTAGACGGCGTGGCAGGAAGTTTGATCGGAAAGGAGGTTTATGTGCTCGTCGTTAGCCAAAGCGTATTGCAGCAAATCGACGAT